>USHL01000001.1 GCA_900554525.1 uncultured Oscillospiraceae bacterium
CGGCGACCACCGAGATCTACACTCTTTCCCTACACGACGCTCTTCCGATCTCGCCCGACACCAAAATATTTTTCAATATAGAGATTTCCGAACAGGAAAAGCCGGAAATAGAATATATAAAAGCTATGATACTGCGTGATTACGAGGAATATTATGAGAAAAAGCCGCGCAGTGTTCCGAAAGGAATGATTGTTCCCGTAACGGTCAACCGTCTTGAGGGCTTTCAATACATCGACCGTTTTTTCGCCGAATCGTTTCAGTCCTTTTGGGCGACATTTCCGCTTGCGGCAAAGTCCGACCCGCCGCGCTACACATCCCTTAATTTTTACGCGCAGTTCAATTTCACCGAACCTAAAATTGAGTCACTTCCCTATTTCAGGCAAATATTCGAGCTGCTGGATAAAAGCGACTGCCGAGGTGATTAAATGCTTTATTTTAAAAACGGCAGGCTCTTTATGAGTAAAATTTCACTTATAATCCCGAACGGCTGTTATATCAGAACAGAAAATCCGATAGACCCCGGGCTTGACGCCGTTGAGCTTTATTCTCCCGATAAAAGCACAGATATCTGCATATATCTTACCGAGGAAAGGCAGGAGCTGAAAAAATGCCTGAAATGGGAATATGAAAGTTTTCTTGAGGGGCGCCGCCCCCAAAAATCAGCTTTCTTTGAGGAAAAATGCGGAGGTCTTACAGGCGAGGGTTTCTTTCTCTTATTAAAAAAGCCTTGCGGCATATACTACGCGCTGTTTCCGATAAAACCGCCGCTTTATTTATGCGTTGAAGCCGAAACAGGAAAAGACCCGGAGCTTTTAAAGGATTCGCCCTATATCAGGCAGATACTCGACAGCATCAGGAAAGAAGCATAAAAAATCCCCCGTATCCTTAAAGGATACGGGGGATTCGTTTCAATCGTCTTTTAGTACACACATCATCAGCGCAATCACGCCGGCCTGCGCCGAATCCGTTAAAAGGTTTGCGCTGTGCCCAATGTGAGTACTAAAACAGGAGAATCAGATTAACTCGATAATCGCCATTTCGGCAGCGTCGCCGCGGCGCGGACCTGTTTTAACGATACGGCAGTAGCCGCCGTTAACCTCCGAATATTTCGGGGCAATCTCATTGAAGAGCTTGCTTACAACGTCCTCCTTGGTGATAAACGCCAAAGCCTGGCGCTTGCTGCTCAGGTTGTTATTTTTCGCGAGTGTAATATACTTCTCCGCCATTGACCTTACTTCCTTAGCGCGGGTAACGGTGGTTTCGATTCTGCCGTTTTCAAGCAGATAGGTCACCATTGCCCTCAGCATGGCAGTTCTGTGGTCGCTGGTTCTTCCGAGTTTACGGGTACCTGGCATTTCTATTCACTCCTTAAACAGTGATTTTGCTTTATTCGTCTTCGTGCTTGAGGGTAAAGCCAAATGAATTCAGCTTTGCAATAACCTCTTCAAGCGACTTGCGTCCCAAGTTTCTGACCTTCATCATATCCTCTTCGGACTTATTGATAAGGTCTTCAACCGTATTGATGCCCGCGCGCTTTAAGCAGTTAAAGCTGCGGACAGACAGATCCAGTTCATCGATGGTAAGATCAAGAACCTTTTCCTTTTCGTTTTCGCTCTTCTCGGCCATAATGCTTTCGGTCTCGCAGACGCCCTCGGTAAGGTTGAGGAACAGCTCAAGATGCTCGATAAGCACCTTGGCAGACATAGAGACCGCCTCGTTCGCCTTGATTGAGCCGTCGGTCCAAACCTCAAGGGTAAGTCTGCCCTTATCGGTAACATTGCCGACACGGGTATCTTCTACCGTAAAGTTAGCCTTAAGCACCGGTGTATAGATAGAGTCAACGGGAATAACGCCGATTATATTCTGCGCCGGCCTGTTCTGCTCGGCGGGCACATAGCCCCGGCCCTTGTCAAGCGTCATTTCCATATTGAGCTTGGCGCCCGCGTCAAGGGTAGCGATATACATTTCGGGATTGAGTATCTCAATCTCCGAATCGGCCTTTATCGAAGCCGCGGTAACAACGCAGGGTCCCTCTGCCTCGATATAAATCTTTTTTGACGTATCGGAATGGAGCTTTGCAATCAGACCCTTTATGTTAAGGATGATTTCGGTGACATCCTCTTTAACGCCGGGAATGGTGGAAAACTCATGAACTACTCCGTCAATCTTGACCGAGGTCACCGCGACGCCCGGCATAATCGAGAGCAGGACGCGCCTCATACTGTTGCCGAGAGTGGTGGCATAGCCACGCTCCAGCGGCTCCATAACAAACTTGCCGTATGTGCCGTCGGCGGCAAGCATGGTTGTATCTATTCTGGGCTTTTCAATTTCTATCATTTAAAAGCTCCGTTTCTCCGTACTGTATATTTTTTAAGCATAACGCCCGGTACGGGAGACGTTATGACAGCGCAGTCATTACTTAGAATAGTACTCAACGATAAGCTGCTCGTCTACCGGAGCCTCTATCTGCTCTCTGGTCGGCAGACTGATAATCTTAGCCTCAAGCTTATCACGGTCAACATCGATCCACTGCGGAACCGGCCTTGCACCGTTAGCCTCTAAAACAGCCTTCATCTTTTCGCTGCCGCGGCTCTTCTCGCAGACTGAAATCACATCGCCGGCCTTGACAAGGTAGGAAGCGATATCCACGCGTCTGCCATTGACCTCATAATGGCCATGACCGACAAGCTGTCTTGCTTCCGCTCTTGACGAAGCGAAGCCTACTCTGTAAACGACATTATCAAGGCGGCTTTCAAGGATTCTTAAAAGATTATCGCCGGTAATGCCCTGCTTTCTTTCGGCAATTTCAAAATAATGATGGAACTGATTTTCCTGCACACCGTAGAAACGTCTTGCGGTCTGCTTGGCGCGAAGCTGAAGTCCGTATTCGGACGACTTCTTTCTGCCCTGTCCGTGCTGGCCGGGGGCATAGCCTCTGATGCCTACCGAACATTTCTCAGAATAGCAGCGTTCGCCCTTGAGGAACAGCTTCTGACCCTCGCGGCGGCAAAGTCTGCACACCGCACCGGTATATCTTGCCATTCTATTACACCTCCAAAAATTTAACTGCAAATATTATTGCACTCATAAGTTTGCTTTCAGATTATACGCGTCTTCTCTTGGGAGGACGGCAACCGTTGTGCGGAATCGGGGTAACGTCCTTTATCATGCTTACCTCTAATCCGGCGGTCTGTAATGCGCGGATCGCAGCCTCGCGTCCGGCGCCCGGGCCCTTTACGTACACTTCAACCGACTTAAGTCCATGCTCCATAGCCGCCTTGGCAGCGGTTTCTGCCGCGCTCTGTGCCGCGAACGGAGTCGATTTTCTCGAGCCTCTGAAACCCAATTCACCGGCAGAAGCCCATGAAAGAGCATTCCCCTGAGTATCGGTGATGGTAACGATGGTATTGTTGAAGGTAGACTGGATATGGGCAGAGCCGCGTTCGATATTCTTTTTCTCACGGCGACGGCGAGTAGCTGTCGTCTTGGCTTTAGTTGTAGCCATATTATCTTCCCTCCGTTACTTCTTCTTGTTAGCTATCGTCTTCTTCGGACCCTTGCGCGTGCGCGCGTTGGTCTTGGAGCGCTGACCCCTTACGGGCAGGCCCTTGCGGTGACGAAGACCGCGGTAGCTACCGATTTCAATAAGTCTTTTGATATCAAATGCGATGGTACGGCGACGGTCACCTTCTACTTGAAGGTTATGGTCGATATACTCACGCAGCTTTGAAATATCGTCTTCGTTTAAGTCCTTCACTCTGGTATCGGGATTGATACCGGTGTCTGCAAGGATTTTTCTCGATGTCGTAAGACCGATTCCGAAAATATAGGTAAGGCCTATTTCGACCCGCTTCTCGTTCGGAAGGTCAACACCAGCAATACGTGCCATTTATCAAAGCACCTCCATTTTTATTACTCGCGCAGTTTAACCCTGACGCTGCTTGTGCTTCGGGTTTTCGCAGATAACCATTACCTTGCCCTTGCGCTTAATAATTTTGCATTTCTCGCAAATCTTTTTAACAGAAGGTCTGACTTTCATTCGATTTTGCCTCCTTAAAATTCTCGACTGTTACTTGGAACGCCAGGTTATACGACCCTTTGAAAGGTCGTACGGAGACATTTCAACAGTCACCTTGTCCCCCGGTAAGATGCGGATAAAATTCATACGCAGCTTGCCGGATATATGGGCAAGTATCACATGTCCCCCCTGGATCTCAACCTTGAACATTGCGTTCGGCATTGCTTCAACAACGACGCCCTCAAGCTCAATCATATCTTCCTTAGACATTTTCTGCTGCCTCCTTAGCGGCGCGGCTTCTGTAAACCGCGAGCTCCCGTTTAAGTGATTTATTTGTTGAATAGCTGTTTTTTTCAAGATAGGTGTTTGTCATCGCCAAATGCTTTGCATTCTTGCGTTTAGGTCTTTCAAGCGGCCTTTCCTTGCCGTCCGCGACGTAGAGGAAGCCGTCCTCGGCCTTTACAACCACCATAAAATACCCTTTATCGCGCCCTGCCTTCGAACATACGATACGCCCCTCCATACGGCACCTCAGACAACTGTCATGATTTTGGGGCCGTCGGCGGTTATCGCGACCGTATGCTCAAAGTGAGCCGATAGCGAGCCGTCTTTAGTTAAAACAGTCCATCCGTCCGGCTGGATATTTACATCAGGGCCTCCGGCGTTTACCATTGGCTCTATTGCAATCGTCATGCCGGGCATAAGACGAATCCCTCTTCCGGGCTGACCGAAATTCGGCACCTCGGGTGCCTCGTGAAGCTTTGTACCCACTCCGTGACCGATAAATTTACGGACCACGGAAAAGCCGCGCGCTTCTATATAGGATTGTATCGCGTGGCCGATATCGCCGATTCTGCCGCCTGAGCGCGCCGCGCTTATGCCTTCGTAAAGACTTTCACGCGTAGCGTCCATCAGCCGCTTCGCCTCCGCGGATATGTCTCCGCAGGCGAAAGTGGCGGCATTGTCGCCGTTGTACCCTTGAAATCTTGCCCCGAGGTCGATGCTCACGATATCGCCCGCTTTAAGCTTACGGCTCTTTGAGGGAATACCGTGAATCACTTCGTTGTTGACGGATATACAGGCGGCGGCGGGGTAACCCTCGTAGTTTTTGAAGTTCGGTTCTCCGCCCTGGCTTCGGATATATTTCTCCGCCAGACGGTTGATTTCCGCGGTGGTAACCCCGGGCTCAACCGCTTCGCCGGCTGTTTGTAAAGCTCCGGCCGATATTCTGCAAGCTTCTTTCATTATTTTAAGCTCGCGGCCGGTTTTAAGCACTATCATATCAGCTTCTCCAATGCTTCAAGTACAAGACGGGTGGTATCCGCCACTTCCTCCTGCCCCTCGACAGTGATAAGCTTTCCGCAGCTTTCATAAAAGCTTTTGAGCGGCTCGGTCTGCTCGTGATAAACATGCAGGCGGTTCTTTACCGTTTCGGGCTCGTCGTCCTTACGGATGACCAAGCTGCCGCCGCATACGTTGCAGACACCCTCCGCCGCCGGCTTTTTATACTCGGTGTGGTAGCTGGCGCCGCACTTTTCGCACACGCGCCTGCCCGACATACGCTTAATTATCTCGGCGTCGGATACTTCTATCGAAAGCGCCGCGTCGATTTTAAAGCCCATATCGTCAAGTGCCTCGGCCTGCGGAATCGTCCGCGGGAAGCCGTCTAAAATATAACCGTTTTCACAGTCGCTTTCAGACAGGCGTTCCTTTATGATGCCTATAACGACATCATCGGGAACAAGCTCGCCCGCGTCGATATACGATTTTGCTTTAAGTCCCATTTCCGTACCGTTTTTGAGCGCAGCACGAATGATGTTGCCGGTGGAAATGGTAGGAATATTGTACTTCCCGGAGATTATCTCCGCCTGGGTGCCCTTCCCGGCTCCCGGTGCTCCTAAAAGAATGAGCTTCATATCACATACTCCTTAAATTAATCCAAGAACCCTTTATAATGACGCATCATCATCTGAGATTCCAGATTTCGGACAGTGTCAAGCGCAACGCCGACCATAATCAGTACCGAAGTGCCGCCGAGTGAAATATTAATTCCGCCGACGGTTCCGATAAGGATCGGCAGTATCGCGATTACGCTGAGGAATAAGGCTCCCATCAGTGTAATTCTTGACAGTATTTTTGAAATAAAATCAGAAGTTGGTTTTCCGGGACGTATTCCGGGAATAGCGCCGCCGTTCTTGCGCAGGTTATTTGCCATTTCAACCGGGTTGAACTGAATGGTCGCATAGAAATATGCGAAGCCGATTATCAAAAGGAAATAAATAACCGCGTAGAAAACACCCTGAACGCTGAAAAGCGAAAGCACTTTATACCATGCGTTGTCGGTATCATGCATAAACGAAAGGATCATCGTCGGAAGCATCAGTATGGACGACGCAAAGATTATCGGCATAACGCCCGACATATTGACCTTGATCGGAATATGTGTGTTCTGCCCGCCGTACATCTTGTTACCGACGACGCGCTTTGCGTACTGTACCGGAATACGGCGCTCCGCCTCGGTCATCCAGACTATAAAAACGATGACCGCGAGGAAAAGCAGCACAATCGCCACAACCGCAACCTGCATGCCGAGCTCCCAATACTTTATAAGCATATCCAGAGCCTGCGGACCGCGGGAAATAATACCCGCAAACAGCAGTATCGAAATACCGTTGCCGATACCCTTGACGTCAATCTGCTCGCCCAGCCACATTACCAGCGCCGAGCCTGCGGTAAACGCAAGCACGATAACAAAGGCCGCAAAAACGACCGCGCCGCCGGAAACGCTCAGATAGCCGCTGTTGTTGAGATAGAAGAAATAGGCCGTACCCTGAATCAGAGCCAGCACCACCGTCACATAACGTGTGATCTGCGCCATCTTCTTCTGCCCCTCCTCGCCCTCTTTCTGCAGACGCTCGAGCGCGGGGATGGCAACAGCTAAAAGCTGCATTATGATCGAAGAGTTGATGTACGGTGTCACCGACATCGCGAAGATGGCGCCGTACTCAAGACCGCCTCCGGTCAAAATAGATAAATAACTGAAAAATTCGTTGACTGCTCCCGTTTCGTTCGCCGATTTCAGCGCCGCCACATCAATATAGGGCACCGGAATTACCGAACCGATACGGAAAATCAAAATAATGAAAATGGTAAAAAGAATCTTATTGCGTATTTCTTTTACTTTCCAGGCGTTTCTTAAGGTCTCAAACATCAGATCACCTCAGCCTTTCCGCCGGCTGCATTGATTTTTTCAGCGGCAGATGCAGAAAAAGCGTTGAGCTTTACGGTAAGCTTTTTGGTAAGCTTTCCGTTGCCCAGAACCTTTACGGGCAGGTTTGCTTTCTTCACTATACCCTTTTCGTTCAGAGCCGCCGCGTCTACAACCGCGCCGTCCTCGAACACTTCAAGAGCGGATACGTTGACTGCAGCCCATTCCTCAGCAAAAATGTTGTTGAAGCCGCGCTTCGGCACACGCCTCTGCAAAGGCATCTGACCGCCCTCAAAGCCCGGTCTCATGCCGCGACCGGCACGCGCCTTCTGACCCTTATGCCCCTTGCCGGCAGTTTTGCCGTTGCCTGAGCCATGGCCTCTGCCTATGCGCTTTGACTCCTTAGTAGAGCCAACAGCCGGAGATAATTCATGCATTTTCATTGTTCGCACCTCCTTGCTTGATTCGCGGTTTTACCGCATTGCCGCCAAAGGCGGCGTTTGAGCCGCGGCAGAACTGCCGCAGCAAAACAGATTACTTGCTTTCAGACACTTCTAAAAGATGTGAAATCTTGTTGATCTTTCCGCGGGTCTGAGCATTATCCGGCTGGATTTTCTCATCGCCCACCTTGAAAAGACCGAGTGCATTGGCAGTGGCAATCTGATCCTTCTTGGAACCGATAGTGCTTTTTACCAGCTTTATTTTAAGGCCGGCAGCCTTTTTTGTTGCCATAATGCTGCTCCTCCTTAGCCTATGATTTCCTTGACGGACTTGCCGCGTACGGCGGCGACCTCTTCGGCGCTTCTGAGCGAAGCAAGGCCGGCCACGGTGGCGCGGACTACGTTGCAAGGATTATTGGAACGTAAAGCCTTGGTACGGATATCGGAAATTCCGACCGTTTCAACAACCGCACGCACGGCGCCGCCCGCTATAACGCCGGTACCGGGGGCGGCGGGCTTCATAAGAACGCGTCCCGCGCCGAATGCGCCGATTACCTCATGCGGAATGGTGGTACCCTTCAGTGATACCTTGATAAGATTCTTTTTAGCGTCTTCAATTCCCTTGCGGATAGCGTCCGGAACTTCGCCGGCCTTACCGAGGCCGTAGCCTACGATGCCGTTGCCGTCGCCCACGACCACAAGCGCGGAGAATTTCATAATGCGTCCGCCCTTGACAGTCTTGGAAACGCGGTTTATAGCGACGACGCGCTCTTTAAGATCTAATGTTGATGCGTCAATATTTGTAGCCAAAAGTATTCCTCCTTATCAGAACTTAAGGCCGCCCTCGCGGGCACCTTCGGCAAGCTCCTGAACGCGGCCGTGATAAATGTATCCGCCGCGGTCAAAAACGACCTCGGTGATGCCCTTTTCAGCGGCACGTGCAGCAATTAACTGTCCAACCTTGCGGGCTCCCTCTTTGTTTCCGCCGGAAATTCCGAAATCCTTCTCATTCGAAGCGGCGGCTGCGAGGGTAACACCGTTTTCATCGTCGATAAGCTGGGCGTAAATATTGCAGTTGGAGCGGAATACATCAAGGCGGGGACGCTGTGCCGTACCGCTGATCTTTGAACGGACGCGGGTATGGCGCTTAAGTCTTGCCTTATTACTGTTAGGTTTAGTAACCATAGTTTGTATACTCCTTTATTATTTCTTTGCACCCTTGCCGGCTTTACCTTCTTTGCGGCGGATATGCTCATCGGCGTACTTGATGCCCTTGCCCTTATACGGCTCCGGCGGACGCTTCTCGCGCACCTCTGCTGCAAACTGACCGACCTGCTGCTTATCTGCACCGCTGATAACCACAAGGTTAGGAGACGGTACGTCAATGGTAATCCCGTCCACCTCAGGAACGATTACCTGATGGGAAAAGCCAAGATTCATCACAAGATTTTTACCCTGCTTCTGGGCACGGTAGCCTACGCCGTTTACCTCGAGCTGCTTGGAGTAGCCGTTGGTTACACCCTCTACCATATTGGCGATGAGCGTACGGGTAAGGCCGTGCAGCGAACGGTGGTTCTTATCGTCGGAAGGACGGGTAACAATGACCTCATTGCCCTCTACGGCAATAGACATAGCTGAATTGAAGGTGTTTTTAAGCTCTCCCTTCGGACCCTTGACCGTTACTTCCGAGCCGTTTACTTTAACATCCACTCCGGCAGGGATGGTGATAGGTTTCTTTCCTATTCGTGACATTCCAATGCACCTCCTTACCAGACGAAAGCGAGGACTTCGCCGCCTACGTTTGCCTTGCGAGCCTGCTTGTCTGTCATTATACCCTTAGAGGTGGAAAGGATGGCTATGCCGAGGCCTCTCATAACCTTGGGCATATCCTCTACATTTGTATAAATGCGCAGACCCGGCTTTGAAACCCTTCTGATACCGTTTATGATCTGTGCTTTATTCTGGCCGTATTTCAGCGTGATGTGAATTACGCCCTGCTTTCCGTCTTCCTCGACCTGAAAGCCTGTTATATATCCCTCGTCAAGCAAGATCTGTGCTATTGCTTTCTTGACATTTGACGCCGGAACATCTACCGAATCGTGCTTTGCCGAAGATGCGTTGCGTATTCTCGTAAGCATATCGGCTATTGTATCGGTAATTTGCAATGCCGTCAACCTCCTTTAGCGTTTTGCCTTACCAGCTGGCTTTCTTCACTCCGGGAATCTCACCCTTGTAGGCAAGCTCTCTGAAGCATATACGGCAGATGCCGTACTTGCGAAGATAAGCGTGTGGGCGGCCGCAGATTTTGCATCTGTTGTACTTTCTTGTTGAAAACTTAGCAGGTCTCGCCTGCTTAACTTTCATAGCAGTTTTAGCCATTTTTCTTCTCCTTATCTCGCAAACGGAGCGCCCATAAGCGTCAGAAGCTCGCGGGCCTCTTCATCTGTTTTGGCAGTGGTAACAAAGATAATGTCCATTCCGCGGACCTTATCAATCTTATCGTAATCAATTTCAGGGAATATCAGCTGCTCCTTAACGCCCATAGCATAATTGCCGCGGCCGTCAAAGGCATTCGGATTTATACCTCTGAAGTCCCTTACTCTCGGCAATGCAGCGCCGAAAAGCCTTTCGATAAACTCATACATACGCTCGCCGCGCAGCGTGACCTTTGCGCCGATCGGCATACCCTCGCGGAGCTTGAAGTTCGCGACGGATTTCTTAGCACGGCAGGGAACCGCCTTCTGGCCGGTTATCTTGCTCAAATCATTGAGAATAGCGTCAATGACCTTGCTGTTTTCCTTTGCCTCGCCGGCGCCTACGTTTATAACTACCTTTTCGAGCTTCGGAATCTGCATTACGCTCTTGTAGCCAAACTTTGTCATCAAAGCGGGAGCGATCGAATTTTTATATTCGTTCGACAGTGTTGACATACAAATCCTCCTTACTCTTAAATAGTCTCGCCGCACTTTTTGCATATGCGGTCTTTCTTGCCGTCCTCATAGATTTTGGTTCCTATTCTGGTCGGCTTATTGCATTTAGGGCAGACAACCTGGACCTTGCAGGCATAAACGGCGCCCTCGGTCTCGATAATGCCGGACGGATCGCCCGCCTTCTTCGGCTTTACATGCTTTTTAACCTTGTTGATGCCCTCAACTATAACCTTACCCTCTTTGGGGCTGACCTCAAGCACCTTGCCGGTCTTCTTGCGGTCCTTCTTGTCTCCGGTGAGGAGTACAACGATATCGCCTGTTTTAACGTGAAGCTTATTCATAACTGTTTCTACCTCCCATTAAAGCACTTCAGGAGCAAGAGACAGGATCTTGGTGTAATCCTTGTCGCGCAGCTCTCTGGCCACAGGCCCGAAAATACGGGTGCCGCGGGGGTTCTTGTCATCACGGATGATAACAGCCGCATTTTCGTCGAATCTGATGTATGTGCCGTCGTTGCGGCGGAGTCCCTTAGCGGAACGCACCACAACTGCCTTGACAACGTCGCCCTTCTTCACGGTACCGCCCGGAGCGGCCTTTTTGACCGAAGCCACGATAACGTCGCCAATGTTGGCATACCTCCTTCTGGAGCCTCCAAGAACGCGGATGCACATAATTTCCTTAGCACCCGTATTGTCGGCAACCTTGAGGTAACTCTGTTGTTGTATCACAGTGTTTTCCTCCTTTAAGACTACTTAGCCTTCTCGATTATCTCGGCCACGCGCCAGCGCTTATCCTTGGAGAGCGGCCTTGTTTCCATGATGAGTACCCTGTCGCCGATGCCGCAGGAATTGTTCTCATCGTGAGCCTTGAGTCTTATTGTGTTCTTTATGATCTTCTTATAGAGCGGATGCTTGACGTTATCTTCAATGGCGACCACTACGGTCTTATCCATTTTATCGCTTACGACCCTTCCCACTCTGGTCTTACGAAGGTTTCTTTCGCTCATTTAGCTGTTCCTCCCTCTTTTAAGCGTTAGTGCTGTCGTTTTTAAGCTCATTCTCGCGGATAATAGTCTTAATGCGAGCGATATCCTTCTTGACAGCAACGATACGCATGGGGTTTTCGAGCTGATTAATGGCGAGTTGGAAACGCAGATTGAATAATTCCTCTTTAAGCTTTGTCAACTGCTCATTAAGCTCGGGCAAAGTGTTCTGTCTGATTTCCTTTGCATTCATTACTGCTCACCACCCATTTCCTGCTTGCTTACAAACTTACATTTGATAGGAAGCTTGTTGGCTGCGAGACGCATAGCCTCACGGGCAAGCTCCTCGCTGACTCCGCCGATCTCGAACATTACGCGGCCCGGCTTTACAACCGCGACCCAGTATTCCGGAGAGCCCTTACCGGAACCCATTCGGGTCTCGGCCGGCTTTTCGGTGATCGGCTTGTCGGGGAATATCTTTATCCAAACCTGACCGCCGCGCTTGATATAACGCGTCATAGCGATACGGGCGGCTTCTATCTGATTGGAGGTGATCCACGCGGGCTCTAAGGCCTGCAGACCGTAGTCGCCGTGAGTCACGGTGATCCCGCGTGAGGCGGCGCCGGTAAGGCGGCCGCGGTGTACCCTGCGGTACTTAACGCGCTTAGGCATCAACATCAGCGTGCGCCCCCTTCCTTTTTCTTGGAGCGGTTATCCGCAAGTACCTCGCCCTTGTATATCCAGACCTTTACGCCGATGCGGCCGTATGTGGTGGCAGCCTCGGCAAAGCCGTAATCGATGTCGGCTCTCATAGTCTGGAGCGGAATGGTACCCTCGCGGTACTGCTCGCTTCTCGCGATTTCGGCGCCGCCCAGACGGCCCGAAACCTGTGTCTTTATACCCTTTACGCCGAGTCTCATAGCTCTGCCTATCGAGAGCTTCATCGCACGGCGGAAAGAAATTCGCTTTTCAAGCTGCGCAGCGATATTTTCCGCAACCAGAGTAGCGTTTGTATCCGGGCTCTTTATCTCTACGATATTGATGATGACCGGCTTTCCGAGCATCTGCTGGCAGGTAACGCGCAGCTTTTCGATTTCGCTGCCGTTGCGGCCGATAACCATGCCCGGCTTTGCGCAGTGGATATGCAGTCTCACGCGTTTGTCGTCACGTTCGATTTCGATTTTGGCAATACCCGCCGAAAAAAGCGTTTTCTTAAGGTATTTACGGAGGTTGTAGTCCTCAACCAAGGTATCTCCGAAATCACGGTCATTTGTAAACCAACGTGAATCCCAGTTCTTTATAACGCCCACACGGAAACCGTGGGGATTAACCTTCTGGCCCATAACTTAACCTCCCTTTCAGTTCTCGCGTTCTTTAAGAACGACGGTAATATGGCTTGTTCTCTTTAAAATCCTGTGGGCCCTGCCATGGTCCTTCGGACGGATCCTCTTGAGGGTCGGTCCGGGGCAGACAAAGCACTCTGCGACATAAAGTCTGGAAACATCCATATTGTGATTATTTTCTGCGTTTGCAATAGCTGACGCCAAAAGCTTCTCCAAATACTCGCAAGCGGACTTAGGAGTGAATTTGAGTATAGCCATAGCTTTGTCAGCATCCTGATTGCGGATAAGATCCAAAACAATCTTCACCTTGCGGGGTGAAATGCGGGCATATTTGAGTATCGCCCTTGCTTCCATAGTTAAACTCTCCTTTCAGCCGCTTACTTACCGCTGGTTTTAGAACCCGCGTGTCCCTTGAAGGTTCTGGTCGGTGCGAATTCACCGAGCTTGTGGCCAACCATATCCTCAGTTACATAAACCGGCACGTGCTTGCGGCCGTCATGGACCGCAAAGGTATGTCCGACGAAATCGGGGAATATGGTCGACGAACGGCTCCAGGTCTTCAAAACACGCTTTTCGCCGGTCGCGTTCATTTCCTGAACTCTCTTGAAAAGCACTTCTTGTACATAAGGGCCTTTTTTAATGCTTCTTCCCATAATTAATCTCCTTTCGTCGGCTTATTTACGGCGCTTTACGATATATTTATCGGTACTCTTGTTCTTCTTGCGGGTCTTGTAGCCGAGTGCCGGCTTGCCCCACGGAGTAACAGGTCCCGGACGTCCGATGGGCGATTTGCCCTCGCCGCCGCCGTGCGGGTGGTCGCAGGGGTTCATAACAGAACCGCGCACTGTCGGTCTCCAGCCCATGTGGCGCTTGCGGCCGGCCTTGCCGTAATTTACATTGGCATGCTCCGGATTGGAAACCGCGCCGACGGTAGCCATACAGTTGGCCGGCACGTTGCGCAGCTCGCCCGAAGGCAGACGCAGAAGCGCCATACCGTTCTCCTTAGCCATAAGCTGAGCCATATTTCCGGCCGAACGCGCAAGCTGCGCGCCCTTTCCGGGGTGAAGCTCAATGTTGTGGAGGAAGGTACCTACCGGGATATTGCTGAGCGGCAGCGCGTTGCCGGGCTTGATATCGGCATCGGGGCCGCTGACGATTACGTCGCCCACCTTTAAATCCTGCGGAGCGATTATATAGCGTTTTTCGCCGTCCTCATACTGAACGAGGGCGATAAAGGCCGAACGGTTGGGGTCATACTCAAGGGTGAGAACCGTCGCGTTAACTCCGAAACGCTCTCTCTTGAAGTCGATTACCCTGTATTTTCTGCGGTTGCCGCCGCCTCTGTGGCGGACGGTTATGCGGCCGTAGCTGTTGCGGCCGGCGTTTTTCTTTATAGGCTCAAGCAAGCTTCTTTCCGGGGCGACTTTCGAAAGCTCGGAATAGTCCATCGTCGTCATATTGCGGCGGCCCGGAGTAGTCGGCTTGTAATGTTTGATTGCCATGTGTTTCACTCTCCTATTTTGGCTTAGCGAAGCCGTAACGGCTCCATACATCACCGGAAATCAACGATTTCCTCACAGCTTATCAGATAAGACCGTCGAAGAACTCTATCGGCTTGGAATCCGCCTTAAGAGTTACAACCGCCTTTTTCCAGGCGGCGGTATAGCCGTTGTAGCGGCCCATACGTCTGGCCTGGCCGCGCACATTGATGGTATTCACCTTTGCAACGTCGACCTTGAAAAGCTGTGCGACCGCGGCTGCGATCTCTATCTTGTTGGCGTCCTTTGCTACCTTAAAGGTGTATTTCTTATCGGCTATTCCCGACATACTCTTTTCGGTAATCACCGGAGCGATAATGATATCCTGTGCGGCTTTCATTATGCATACACCTCCTCAAGCTTAGCTACGGCGCCCTTGACCATCACCAGCGTATCGGCATTGATTATGTCGTAGGTGTTGACGGTGTTTACCTGAGCGGATTTGGCGCCCGCGATGTTCGCTATACTCTTAACGGCAAAGGGATTGTTGTCCTCCAGCACGATAAGGGTCTTCTTTCCGGCGCCGATCGCCTTTAAGCAATCCGCGACGGTTTTGGTCTTGTAAGCCTCAAGCTTTAATTCGTCAAGAACGATCATATCGCCTGTGAGCACCTTATCCGACAAAGCGGATTTAAGCGCCAGTCTTCTGACCTTTTTGTTGAGGGAGTAGGAATAATCCCTCGGCTTCGGCGCATGGACGATACCGCCGTGTCTCCACTGCGGAGCTCTGGTCGAGCCCTGTCTCGCATGGCCTGTGCCCTTCTGTCTCCAGGGCTTTTTGCCGCCGCCCGAAACCTCGGTGCGGGTCAGAGTGGACTGTGTGCCCTGACGCTGGTTTGCAAGGTAGTTTACAACCGCCATATGCATTACCGCCGCGTTGGGCGCAATTCCGAAAACGGCGTCGCTGAGCGTCATCTCTCCCACGCTTTTGCCCGCCATATCGACTACTGCTATATTAGGCATAATTCGTAACACTCCTTCCCTTAAGCCTTGACGCTGTCAAAAAGAACCACGATTCCGCCCTTGGGACCGGGAACGGCGCCCTTTACGGCGATGATATTCTTTTCAGCGTCTACCTTGACTACACTGAGATTCTGAACCGTCACGCGCTCATGACCCAGATGACCTGCCATCTTCTTGCCCTTGAAAACTCTCGAAGGACTCGAGCAGGCGCCGAGCGAGCCGCCGTGGCGGTGTACCGGACCGGTACCGTGAGACTCCTTGAGTCTGCCGAAATTCCAGCGCTTGATAGTGCCGGCGTAGCCCTTACCCTTGGAAGTGCCGCGCACGTCTACCGCGTCGCCCTCGGAAAATACGTCCGCTTTTATGATGTCGCCCACGTTCATACCGCTGACGTCATCAAAGCGGAACTCACGCAGCACCTTTTTGGGAGCCGCGTCGCCCTTTGCGAAGTGACCCTTCCGGGGCTTGTTTACCTTTGAGGCCTTAATGTCGCCGAAGCCGACCTGTACTGCCTCGTATCCGTCGTTCTCGGCGGTCTTCTTCTGCGAGATAACGCAGGGACCGGCTTCGATCACGGTTACCGGAACGACATTTCCGTTTGCGTCAAAAAGCTGGGTCATGCCGAGCTTTTTGCCGACGATACCTTTTTGCATTTCAATTTCCTCCTTTGGTTATTGGTTGGCCGGAGCCAACTTGACCTGTCCGTGCAGAAAAGCTTAAAGCTTTATTTCGATTTCTACACCGGCGGGAAGCTCAAGATTAGTCAGAGATTCAACGGTCTTGTTGGAAGGTCTGATGATATCGATGAGCCTTTTGTGCGTCCTCGTCTCAAACTGCTCGCGGCTGTCCTTATACTTATGAACTGCGCGCAGGATGGTAACGACTTCCTTCTCGGTCGGGAGCGGCACGGGGCCGGAAACCCTTGCACCTGTACGTTTAGCGGTTTCCACTATCTTCTCAGCGGACTGGTCGACAAGCGCGTGGTCGTAACCTTTGATACGAATACGGATTTTTTCTTTCACTGCCATTGTGAAATTCGCCTCCTTAAATAGTTGGCGGGCAAAACTTACAACCTGCCGTGCGTTTCTTCACGGCACATTATAAAACCGGCATTGCTGGGGTCACAGACAATTCCGGACAGCGGATCGCTCCGCCGCTGCACACAAGGCCGCAAGATCCTTGATGTGCTCCATTTCTTTCGCCCGGTTTAAAATCGGACATACTCCGCGGAAATTTCCCGGCATGGCGGCCGGCCACCTCCCGCATCAACGCATGCTTACGCCATACTTAGTCAGCGTACCGTAGTATATTAACACAAGAGACAAAAAAAATCAAGCTTTTTTTACAAAAAATTTTCGCTTTTTTCGGCTTAAAATAAGGCTTTGCGGGCTTTATCAATATCTTGTGTCCGAAAAGCGGCGCCGCAACAATATATAAATATTGAAAAAAACGTCCGATTGTACTATAATTACCTTATATTATTATAAAGGAGCAAATAAATTGTCCTTTCCTCTTGAGCATATACGGAATTTCTGCATAGTCGCGCATATCGACCACGGCAAATCGACCCTTGCCGACCGTCTGCTTGAAAAGACCCGTTCGGTTTCTGAGCGTGACATGGAAGAACAGATATTAGACAGCATGGATCTGGAGCGTGAGCGCGGCATCACCATAAAAGCCCACGCCGTAACCCTTTACTATACCGCAAAGGACGGCGTTGAATACGAACTAAACCTGATAGATACTCCGGGACATGTCGACTTCAACTATGAGGTGTCGCGTTCTCTCGCCGCCTGCGAGGGCGCGATTCTGGTGGTGGACGCCTCTCAGGGAATAGAAGCGCAGACCCTTGCCAACACCTATCTTGCGGTCGACCATGGGCTGGAGCTTTTGCCGGTGATCAATAAAATCGACCTGCCGTCGGCCGATCCCGAACGCGTAAGGCATGAAATAGAGGATATCATCGGCATTCCGGCAGAGGACGCGCCGCTTATTTCCGCCAAAACCGGCGTAAATATCGGGGAGGTGCTCGAGCGCATCGTAACCGATATTCCCGCGCCGAAGGGCGACCGCTCAGCCCCGCTGAAGGCGCTTATATTCGACTCGTATTATGACCCTTACAAGGGCGTCGTGGTATATTTCCGCGTTGTCAGCGGAAAGCTTAAATCAGGCGACCGCATCCGTATGATGGCGACCGGCGCCGAATTCGACACGGTGGAAATAGGCCGCAAGCGCGCCACCAGCCTGGAGCCATGCGAAGTGCTCGAGGCCGGCGAGGTCGGATATCTCTCGGCCTCCATCAAGACTGTCAGCGAAGCGCGGGTCGGCGATACCGTAACCCTGGCCGAGGCTCCTGCCGAGGCTCCGCTTGAGGGCTACCGCAAGGTAAATCCGGTGGTTTTCTGCGGAATCTACCCCGCGGACGGCGCCAAATACCCCGATCTCCGCGACGCGCTCGATAAGCTGAGCCTTAACGACGCCTCCCTCCTCTTCGAGCCCGAAAGCTCCGGCGCGCTGGGCTTCGGCTTCCGCTGCGGCTTTTTGGGTCTTCTTCATATGGAAATTATCGAGGAACGCCTGGAGCGCGAATACAATTTAGACCTCGTTACCACCGCGCCGAGCGTCGAGTATAAATTCATTCTGACCAACGGAGAAACCGTAACGGTCGACAATCCGACCAATTACCCCGATCCGGCAGTAATAGCCGAGGCACTCGAACCGATTGCCGACGTGCATATCTACAGCCCGAGCGAATATGTCGGTACCATCATGCAGCTCTGTGAGGAGCGGCGCGGCGTTTATACCGATATGAAATACATGGGCGACCGCGTGGATATCCATTATGTGCTGCCGATGGGCGAGATAGTCTACGACTTTTTCGACGCATTGAAATCGCGCACCAAGGGCTATGCCAGCTACGACTATGAGCCCAAGGGCTATGAGAAATCAAAGCTTGTAAAACTCGACGTACTGCTGGCCGGCGACTGCGTGGACGCGCTTTCGTTCATAGTCCATACCGACAATGCCTATGCCCGCGCCCGCAGGATAGCGGAAAAGCTCAAAGAGTATATCCCGCGGCAGCTTTTTGAAGTCCCCATACAGGTGGCGGTATCCGGCAAGATAATCGCCCGCGAGACGGTCAAGGCTCTGCGCAAGGATGTGCTCGCCAAATGCTACGGCGGCGATATAACCCGAAAGAAAAAGCTGCTTGAAAAACAGAAGGAGGGCAAAAAGCGCATGCGCCGCTTAGGCACAGTCGAGGTGCCGCAGGAGGCGTTTATGGCTGTCCTGAAGCTCGACGAATAAACAATTCCGCCGCCCGAAGGCGGCAAAAAGGTGATAAAATGGCAAATAAAACAGCAAGACAGAAAGCAATAGCCCGCCGCAGGATATTTTTAAGCCTTTGCGCAGTAATATTGATAGCGGTAATCACACTGGTGGTTTTCACCGTGAACGCACTCTTAAAAGCCTCCGACGGAGATAAAGGCTCTTCGGATATAAGCGCGCCCTCAAGCTCCGACGGCTCGTCGGAAGCTATTTCGTCGGGAAGCTCCTCCGATACAAGCAGCCTGCCGGCGACCGGACCTCACGGGCTTGACGCCAATTACAGCAAGCTCCTGCTCGTAAACGGCGAGCACCCGCTGGCCGAGGACTATGATTATGAGGCAAACCTCACCACCATCCCCAATGAATACCTTAACAACACCTGGTTCCAGCAGATAGGCGGACAGATAGATAAGGATGTCTGGCCCTATATGAAGGCTATGATAGATGACGCCTGGGCCGACGGAGTAGAGCTTTATGTATGGTCGCCCTACCGTTCATACAATACGCAAAAGGATCTGTTTGACAATCAGGTTCAGCGATGCATCGCAAACGGCACCCCGGCGGGCGAGCAGGCCGAGGCGGAGGCGGCTACCGTAGTGGCGCGGCCGGGCACCAGCGAGCACCACACAGGGCTTGCGGCGGATTTTAATATGGCCGACGATAAATTCGAGCAGACCGATATGTACGCCTGGCTGCAGGAAAACGCCGAAAATTACGGCTTTATCATGCGTTACAGCGCCGAAAAGCAGCCTGAAACCGGCGTTATCCACGAATCATGGCATTACCGCTTTGTCGGTATAAACGTTGCGAAAGAAATAAACGATCTTGATATGTGCCTGGAGGAATATTTAGAATACAAAAACATAGAGGGGTAAAAAATGAAGATAAAATCTGCGACGTTATTTATACTTACATGCCTGTGTGCGGCGGTTATTATGCTGCCGTTTCTGTTCAATATTTTTCGTCCTTTGTTTATCGGTAACTATTTCGCGGAATACTTTTTGCAATATTTACGCTATTTTATAAATACCCTGCTTACCAACGCTCATATGCTTCTTTTGGCGGTATGTGCGGTGCTCGGCTTTTTCCTTGACCGGCGAAAGCGTCTGTTTAAAATTCTTGCTTTTATTCTCGCTTTTTTTATGCTTTCAAGCGCATATTCCCAAATTCACATGATGTATTTCGGCATACCGAAATACTTAGAAGGTAAGTTTCTTTTGCAAGCGGGCTGCATACATACGGCGCTGTATTATTTAGCAATAACCGTAACGGCGGTATTTCAGCTTTTCACTCCTCGCTTCACAAAAACAAAGCTTATCATTTTCTTTGCCGTTCTGCTGATTAATACCGTCTTGGCGTTATTAATTATTTTCTTTTATAAAACCGGCTTATATGAAACAATCACTTTGTTCTCGCAATCCTTTCTCCTGTTCCCGGCATTCTGCACCGATATAAGCTTCCGTCCGCAGCAGCAGGATGCTGAGGCCCCCGAATCCGCCGAAGAACCGTGACTCACATATCCCGAACACAAAAACAGCGAGGTAAATAATGAAAACGAAATCACTTTCAATACTGGCCTTCTGCGGTATAATTGTCGGTCTTTTGCAGGCGCATTATTATTCCCTTCTGTCATATTCAATGATTTTTATAAGAGCAGAGCTTGACCGAAACAGTCTTCTGTATGTTTTTAATACTGACATAACCCCGATTGCGGTCATTTTTCTTTCCGTGTTTACCGTACTCGGCTTTTTCCTTGACCGGCAAAAATTTCCTTTTAAATGTCTTTCGGTTTTACTGGTAATCATTACGGCTGCCGGAAGCATTGGCACAATAAAATTTTTTGCCGTGCCGATAATTAACGGCAAGCTCGCGGATTTGCTGAATTCAATCGTGCTTTTTGATCTTTTACTTATTATAATGCGTTTCACAATCAGCATAGCTGTAATCTCTTCAGCATTATTACAGCTTTTTTATCCGAAATTCAAAACTGTTAAATTGGTAATATTCATTACGGCTGCAGCCGTAAATCTTATCTTAGCCGTCATATTGCTTATTCTTTCCGGCCTTGCATATTTGGAGAAATCTTTTTACATACTTGCTCAAACCTTTCTTATACTCCCCGCATTTTACGACGGTTTCAGCCTGCGGACAGAAAAAATCACCCCGTGCACACTATGCACTGCCCCAATTTGTGCGTACAGCACAAAAAGCCCCCTTGAGTAGGAAATATTAAGTTTTAAGCGGAGTGGCGCAGCGATAGCGGTGCCACTCCGGTTTTTAGCTGGATGCGCTCATTGTTGTAGAAATGAATGAACCTTTCAATCATTTCGTTTGCTTGACCGAAATCTTTCGGCTTATGCCGATAAATGCATTCTGTTTTCAAGATTGAGAAGAAATTTTCAGCCATTGCATTGTCATATGGATTACCTTTCCTTGACATAGATGGTGAAATGCCGTATGATTGTGTTAGCTTAAAATATGCTTCGGATGTATATTGAAAGCCTTGGTCGCTGTGGAGCTGCAACTCTGCAGTGATCTTCTTTTTTTCATTTTTCATAGCTAATCGAATTGTATCAAGCACAAGGTTGACCGTCTGCGTTGTTCCTGTTTTGTAAGCAATAACACTGTTGTCATATAGATCTCGGATCATGGATAGATACAGAACACCCTGACCAGTATGAATATAAGATATATCTGTAACCCATTTATGGTTTGGTCTATCGGCGTGAAACTCTCGGTTCAATAGGTTTTGGTACTTGTGAAGTTGCTGTCCCATTTGCTGCCATTTCCTGCGGCGGCGAATGTCGGATTGAAGTTCATATTTCTTCATGATGCGCAGAATTGTTTTCGGGTTTCGATATATCTGCTTAACTGTGCTTAACCATTTCCACATACGGCGATATCCGTAAGTTCTGTCACACCTCCTTTGCTGTTCGCAAATGATATCAGCCAAAGCAGCATCATGTGTCGGCTGATCCTTTCTTCTAACGTAATCGTAATATCCGCTACGTGACACATGAAGAAAACGACACATTACAGAAACCGGATAACGTCTTTTATTCATATAAATGATTTGGTATTTTACTTGCGGCCTCACTTCCTTCCTCTCAATTGCAGAAAATCCCGCAATAACGCATTCTCCATTTTCAGTCGATTGATCTCATACCGTTGTTCTGCAACGATATCTCTTGCAGGCGCATCCTTTCGCGGTCGTCCTTTTGGGCGTGGCATTATGCCTGCCTGTAATTTCCTTTCTTTTCTCCGTTCCCGCTTCAACAAATTGTGAACAGGGCGATCCCCTGTTAACCCAAAGAATTCTTCTATTTCCCCATGGCTTTTCCCTGCTGTTATCATTTCTTTGATTTCAGGCAAAAGTGTCTGAATGTGCGTATAGTTTTTTCTTGACATAATAATACCCCCTAATGTAGTACCTTCTATTTTCCTACATTAGGGGGTTTTTGTCTATTGTCCGTTTTTGCTGGAC
Organism: uncultured Oscillospiraceae bacterium; assembly: GCA_900554525.1. Taxonomy (GTDB): domain Bacteria; phylum Bacillota; class Clostridia; order Oscillospirales; family Acutalibacteraceae; genus UBA737. Next base: position 22,234 of record USHL01000001.1, read on the forward strand.
CTGTGCATAACGCACGGGGTCAAATCATTTTATTTCGTCATAAGCTCACAGACAAGCGCGCTGTGCTCAACCGGGTCGGGTACGGCCGTGCCTCCGATCAGACAGGCCTCGCCGTAAAGCAGCCTGGCGTATTTTGAAAGAGTGTCCCTGTCATTTTCGTAAAGTGTTTTCAGCTTTTCGGCTATCGGGTGCTCGGCGTTGATTTCCAGCACCAGCTGCGCCTTAACCTTATTCTCACCGGCGTTAGGCATAGAATTTAGCACCTTCTCCATCTCAAGCGAAATGCCGCCCTCGCTGGTCAGGCACACCGGGTGCCGTTTAAGCTTATTGGTAAAGCGCACCTCATTCACCTTGTCGCCGAGACTCTCCTTCATCGCGGCAAACATATCCTTTGCCGCCTCGTTTTCGGCCTCAAGCGCCTTTTTCTCATCCTCTCCGGCAAGGTCGAGCTTATCGTCGCAGATATTCATGAACTTCTTGCCGTCATACTCGCCCAGCATCTTAACCGCAAACTCATCGACATTTTCGGTAAGATAAAGTATCTCATATCCCTTATCCTTAACCGCGTCGGTCTGCGGAAGCATTTCTATCTTCTCGTCGGTCTCTCCGCAGGCATAATAGATTGTATCCTGCCCCTCTTTCATGCGGCCGGCGTATTCCTTGAGGGTAACATATTTCTTCTCGTTCGAGGAACGGAACAGCAGCAAATCCTTTAAGGTATCCTTATGCATGCCGTAATCGTTGTAGACGCCGAATTTGAGCTGTATACCGAACGCCTTGAAGAATTCCTCATAAGCCTCGCGCTCGTCTTTGAGCATTTTTTCCAGCTCGGACTTTATCTTCTTTTCCAGAGTTTTGGCGATAAGCTTAAGCTGACCGTCATGCTGGAGCATCTCACGCGAGATGTTGAGCGAAAGGTCCTCACTGTCGACGAGACCCTTTACAAAACTGAAATAGTCGGGCAGCAGGTCTGCGCATTTATCCATAATCAGCACGCCCTTGGAGTAAAGCTGCAGCCCTTTTTCGTATTCCTTGGTATAATAATCAAAAGGCGGGTGCTTAGGGATAAACATCAGCGCGCTGTAGGTCGCCTGACCCTCGGTCTTGGAATGTATTACCCTCGCCGGATCCTCGTAATCGTAAAATTTATCCTTATAAAAGTTATTGTAATCCTCAGGCTTCAGCTCAGACTTGGCCTTCTTCCAGATAGGCACCATGCTGTTGAGGGTGCGCAGCTCGGTGACGTCTTTGTATTCCGGTTCCTTGTTTTCATCGTCCGACTTGACCGGCTCTCTGGTGGTGAACTCCATCTTAATCGGATGGCGGATATAGTCGGAATACTTCTTTACAAGCGCGCTTATACGGTATTGGTCAAGATACTCGTCGTAATTTTCATCGTCGGTTTTCTCTTTGATATGCAGTGTGACCGTAGTTCCCGCCGTCGGCTTATCGCAGGGCTCCACCGTATATCCGTCGGCGCCCGAAGATTCCCAGCGGAAAGCCTCGTCCGAGCCGAAAGCGCGGCTTTCGACCGTGACCCTGTCGCTGACCATAAAGGCCGAATAAAAGCCCACGCCGAACTGCCCTATAATGTCCACATTATCCTTCTTTTCATTCTCCTGCTTAAAGGCGAGAGAGCCGGATTTGGCAATCGTGCCTAGGTTTTTGTCAAGCTCCTCCTCGGTCATTCCACAGCCGTTGTCTATGACTTTCAGGGTGCGTGCGTCCTTGTCGATTTCCAGCCGTATTTCAAATTCATCGGGCGCAATACCGACCGAGTTATCGGTAAGTGAGCGGAAGTAAAGCTTATCCAGCGCGTCGCTTGCATTGGAAATAAGCTCCCTCAAAAAGATTTCCTTATGGGTATAGATAGAATTAATCATCATATCCATAAGCTTTTTAGATTCTGACTTAAACTGTTTTGTTCGCATATTTATCACCTTTTTCAAAGTTTGACTTTAACTGACATATAGTATAAGCCTTTAACCGCCGCAATGTGTTAACAAACTTTGAACAATAGGTTAACTTTAGCACTCTTTTTTGCCGAGTGCTAAATCCGCAGACAAAAAATCCGCGGGAGGCTCTCCCGCGGATTAAGCTTATTTTGAAAATACTATGCGTTCGCTGTTGAACATCTTGGCAAGCAGCACCGTACCGAATCCGGCATAAACTATATTCGAAACCACCGTTATTATAAGGCAAACCGGCTGGATTTCAAACGAGAATATACCCGTCATACACTGCACCGAATTATAAAGGGGAATGAAATAATAATATATATCGGTCTGCGCTCCGCCGCCGAACATAGCGGTAACTCCTACCAGCATGGTAAGTATCATCAGCGGGGAAACATATCCCTGCGCCTCTTTTATGGTCTTGGCAAAGGCCGATATTATTGAAACCGCCGTTACCAAAAGCAAAACGGTCGAAATTATTACAACTCCGAGCCAGACATAGTCGAGAACACCGTATACATTCTTTACCATACCGTCTGCCGCCCCCATAAGCTTCGGAAGCGAAAGCACGGTGCCGACAGTGCTGGATGCGCCGCTCAGAACAGCAATCAGCGAAAGAGCAAAAATTTTGCCGAGCGCAATATGCGAACGCCTGGTCGGAGTAATCAGCAGGGTAGCGATCGTGCCGCGCTCCTTTTCCCCGGCAATAGATTCGGGAGCCACCGCCATACAGCCGCTGAACATAAATATCATTAAAAGCATCGGCAGCATCGAAGAAAATATCTGTGCCGAAATATCCTCATCGGAGGCCATATCGTATTTAGCGTCGGAATTGTTTATATCAAACTTGTTGGTCATAGCCGACTCGTAACCGTCAAGCGCAGTGGTAACGGTGCTGTAAGCCGTCTGCGATTCGGTATCGCTCGAATTATAGTAAATCTCTATGTTGGGCGCCGCCGTACCTCCGGCTGCGGAATATGCAGCCACCGCCGCATCGAAATCCTCCGGAAAAACAACGCACAAATCGGCATTGCCCTCTTCAATATCCTTCTTTATGTCCTCAACCTTGTCGGCTGTCGTTTCCTCAAGCTCGAAATTAAGCGAGCCGAAAAGGCTTTCGGCCGAAGCCGGCATATTGACCGCCGAAACCTTCGCCCTGTATTCCTCATCAGGCGCGAAATTATTCATCAAAGCGCTGCCCATAAAGTTATATATTATGTATATCATAAGACCCGGCAGTAAAATGGTGGTAAACGCCATACGGCGGTCACCGAAGAATCGGGCAAGCTCTTTTTTCATTATGGTAAAAATGGAGTTGTTCATGCGTCCTCACCTACCGTCTGCGAATATATTTCAAAGAATCTGTCCTCAAGACTTTGGCCGTTTCTGATATTTTCAAGCGCGTCGCAGACTATCATACGTCCGTCAATTATTATTCCGACACGGTCGCAAAGCTTTTCTACCAGACTGAAGATATGTGTGGAAACGATTATGGTCTTGCCCTGCCGCTTCAATTCGCACAGAAAATCGGTGACGGTTTTGGCGGTGATAACGTCGAGACCGTTAGTAGGCTCGTCGAATATGATTATCGACGGATCATGCACAAGCGAAATGGCAAGCGACGCCTTCTGCTTCATACCCGTCGAGAGATTCGCCACCTTGACCTCGGCAAATTTATCGATTCCGAAAATTCCGAACAGCTCTTTTTTACGCCGCTCCGAAACCTCCGGCGGAATTTTATGCAGCTGCGAGAAAAAGTCAAAAAGATAATTCGGCGTAAAAAACTCCTCAAGCTTCAGCTCGCTCGTTAAAAAGCCAATCTTTGCCCGCACCTTTTCCGGCTCGCTGACTATGCTGCAGCCGTCGATAAAGGCGTCGCCGCTGTCCGGCTTTATCAGCGTTGCCAGCATGCGCAGCGTCGTGGTCTTGCCCGCGCCGTTAGGACCGAGCAGCCCGAATATCTCACCCTCATATGCCGAAAACGAAACCTTGTCGGCCGCGACTTTTACTCTGGCCTTGGTCTTTTCAATCTGCTGCTGTTTTCTGGAAAGCTTAAAGGTTTTTGAAAGCCCGTCCGCCTTTAAAAGCTCCTTCATAAAAAGCACCCCTTCCGTCGGTTCTGATTTTTTTCAGTATACAGTCTCCGCTTCTGTTTGTCAACAGCCGTCCGGCATGACATAATTTTACAATTTCCGCCAATCCCTTTATTCATGCGCGTTTCCGGGCTTTTTTTGCTGAAATTTCAAAGACCCTAAATTATATTTTCGGCTTGAAAAATCAAGCTCGGCGTGATATACTTATCACGCCGCAATGAATAATTCCGAATCAAGGCGCAAAAAATTTGAGTGAGATGCATATGATAAATATACGAAACGAACGCGAAAGCGATTATAAAACCGTCGAGGATATAATCCGCAGGGCCTTTTACAATATTTATGTGCCCGGCTGTGCCGAGCATTATTTGGCGCATATTATGCGCGGACATAAGGATTTTGTACCTGAGCTGGATTTCGTCATCGAGCTGGACGGCGAAATTATAGGGAATATAATGTACACCGAATCGACCCTCACCGCCGAAGACGGCTCCGTAAAAACGGCGCTCACCTTCGGCCCCGTCTGTATATCTCCCGAGCATCAGCGTAAAGGCTTCGGAAAGCAGCTTATGGAATATTCTTTCGATAAAGCTAGGAAAATGGGCTACGACGTGATAGTTATATTCGGAAGCCCTGCCAATTATGTTTCCAGCGGGTTTAAAAGCTGCAAAAAATTCGGCGTCTGCCTTGAAGACGGCAGCTTTCCGTCGGCAATGCTTGTAAAGGAGCTTGCTCCAGGCGCTCTCGGCGGCAAACTGATATACCGTGAAAGTCCCGTAATGCAGCTCGATGAGGAGGCGGCACGGCGTTTCGACGAGGCTCTCCCTCCGATGGAGAAAAAGCATCTTCCGAGTCAGGAAGAATTTTATATAATGAGCCGTTCTTCGCTTAAATAAGTATAAAAAACGGCCAATCGGCAAAAAACACTTGATTTTTTGCCGAACAGCCGTTATAATATCCTTTGCCGTTATATATGAGGAGATGTCGCCTAGTCCGGTCGAGGGCGCACGATTGGAAATCGTGTAACTCGGAAACGAGTTCGAGAGTTCGAATCTCTCCATCTCCGCCAACCGAGTGCCTCGGTACGCAGACGCGTATCGGGGCTTCTTCTTTTTTATAATTTTTTCTCTCGCATCGAAACGGCATCTTTTTTTGCTGCATTTTTACACGTCGGAGCAAAGTTATGAAAACGGTTGATGAACATACTTGTACAGGATGTGGTAGATGTATTATATTCTGCCCTCATGACAATCTCCCTATCAAACAAGGAGATTTAGGTTTTCCCGTCCCTAATATTAAAAACAGTGAACTTTGTGCCGGATGCAGCAGATGTATAAAGGCCTGCCCTTTTTCCGACGAATTTGAAAAAAATGAATAGAATGGAGATGACTTAAATTACGAGATTCAGTCCTATGCGTTATTTTACTGTTTCAAGTAAGCAGAAGTATATAAAGATCAGGCTTCAATGAAAGGCGGCACAATATAAATGATAGTTTTAAAACCGATATGTTCTGACAATATAAACGATTTCAATGAAACATCATACAACGGGATGTCTTCAAAACAAAAGCAGGATATGATAACGGAAAGTATAAACAAAATTCATAACGGAGCTTATTTTGAACTTCTGGCAGTATATGAAAACGATTTGATCATCGGCTTTATGAGCCTTTTTGCGCACTCAAAGCATATTATCAGCTGCGGTCCCGTCATTAAGAAATCTTTTCAAAATAAAGGCTTCGGTTTTTCAGCTGAAACTTCAGCGTTGGAATATGCCAAATCAAGGGGCTACACGATTGCCGTAGCCGGTGTTGATGAAAGCAATGCCGCAAGTATTGCACTGCATGAAAAATTAGGGTTTGAAATGGA
>USHL01000002.1 GCA_900554525.1 uncultured Oscillospiraceae bacterium
ACAGCTACTGTACCGACCGCAACATTTAGAAAGCGGACGGAAAGCACGCTACAATATACTGTTTTGCCGTAACAAACCGATTCTTTACAAAAAAAAAGAACCCTTCAGAGGTAGGGATATTATACCACAAAAAAGCCGCAAGGTCAAGCATTTTTTCACGGCTTTACGCTATTTATGATACGCTCCGCCCTCTATGATTTTAAAGGCGCGGTAAAGCTGCTCGAGCAGCATTATTCTGAAAAGCCGGTGCGGAAAGGTCATCGGCGAAAACGAAAGCCTTTTGTCCGCTTTTTTCTTGACCTTCTCGGCTAATCCGCAGGACGAGCCTATTATAAAAACCAGATTTCTTCCCATGCTGCGGAACTCGGCTATCTGCTCTGAAAATTCCTCGCTTGAAAAGCAGTTCCCCTCTATGCAGAGGGCAAAAACGGCGCTGCCGTCCGGTATGCGTTTCAATATCAGCTGAGCCTCTTTTTCAAGCGCCGCTTCTATTTCGACCTGTGAGGGTCTGTCAGGCAGATGCACAGGCTCGATTTCAGCCGTCTCAAGCGAGCAGTAACCCGAAAGACGCTTTTCATACTCCGCCGCCGCTTCACGCAGGTATTTTTCCTTTAAGCGGCCGAGCGCAATTATCTTTATTTTCTGAATAAAGTATTCCTCCTGTCAGATAACGTCACAGCACCGTCACTCTATTTTCGGACGGCGCCGCCACAGTCAGCAGATAATCCCTACCGTTTTCAGCGCCGATATCGATAAGCGCCGCCTCGGCACAGCTTTTCGCCAGCATAGGCAGATTGTTTTTAAGGCTCAGATGGCCGAGTATTATTCGTTTTGTTCCGCTCATAAGCAAACCGGGCAGCTCGGCCGCACAGGCATTGTTTGAGATATGCCCGCTCTCGGACATTATCCTGAGCTTGAGCTCCGGCGGATACGGACCGTTTTTAAGCATTTCTATATCGTGATTGGATTCTATCAGCACCGTGTCACAGCCCCGCAAAGCGCGTCGGACGCCGTCTGTAACGACGCCGAGATCGGTACAGACGGCGATTTTTCTGCCGTCCGGCAGGGTAAAGACAAAACCGCCGGAACCGACACAGTCGTGGCTGGTAGCAAATCTGGAAACCGCCGTTCCCGCGGCCTCCGTAATATGATTTTCAGACTCCGAAGCGTTTAAGCTTCCCGCGGCAGGAGTCACATTCTCTGCGGCGGAGCTGTTTTCGTCAAGTGTTATTACCCTTGTTCCGACGGGAATCTTATCCGCATCGGCCAGAGCCTCAGCCGTCTTTACCGAAGCGATAAGCACCGCGCCCGTTTTTTTGAGCATCGGCTTCAGGCCCTTTATATGGTCTATATGATGATGCGTAACGGCTATTGCGGCGATTTCCTCACAAGATCCGCCCGCGCGTTCCAATGCCTCGCAAAGTGCCCTTGCCGAGGCACCGGCATCTACGAGTATGCCTCCGTGCCGGGTGCCGATATATGTACTGTTGCCTGTTGAGCCGCTGAAGAGCGGACAAATCCTTGCCATTATTAAATCCTTCCTGTTATACTGATAATACAAATTATAAGAAAGCAAGCATATTATGTCAAGCTGTAAAATCAGAAAAACTCATTGGAATGTTTAACCGATTAAGGCTCTGCGCCCTGCTTGCACAGGACATATAGACGACAGCGAAAAAGTCCTGAAAGCGCTGACTCGAATACTTGAACAGTCATGCTGCAAGGTCCGACCGAATATCGTTATTTCCGCAACAGTACTTACAGGTAAGTAACGTAAAAGAACAGACTGCATAAGCGGTCTGTTCTTTACATTTTACGCCTGCTTTAAATGCAGCGTGCTTTCTATTATAGGAACCCGTTTGATATCGGCTCCGAGTGCCGAAAATTTCTCGACTACATCCTCATAACCGCGGTCTATATGGTCTATCTCTTCAATCTCGGTAGTGCCGTCGGCAACAAGACCGGCGATTATCATAGCGGCGCCGGCCCTGAGGTCTACCGCCTTAACAGGAGCGGAGTTAAGCGTCTTAACACCGGTCACAACCGCCATCTTGCCGTCAACCTGTATGTCGGCCCCCATAAGGGTAAGCTGATCCACATATCTGAAACGGCTGTCCCAGACGCCCTCGGTCACAATACTTGTGCCCTCTGCAATCGAAAGCACCGTTGCCATCTGCGGCTGCATATCGGTCGGAAAACCCGGATGCGGCATAGTTTTCACATTGCATTTACGCGGTCTTCTGCTCATCTGTACCCGCACCGCTTCGTCATATTCGGTAATTTTAGCCCCGACCTCGGAAAGCTTTGCGATTATGGATTCAAGGTGCTTGGGCTCCACATTGGTGACCATTATGTCACCTTTAGCGGCGACCGCCGCAGCCATATAGGTTCCCGCTTCAATCTGGTCTGGAATAATGCTGTAGGTCGTACCGTTAAGATGCTTTACGCCGCGTATCTTTATAACTCCGGTACCGGCGCCCATAATATCGGCGCCCATAGAATTAAGGAAATTTGCAAGGTCGACAATATGCGGCTCGCGCGCGGCATTCTCGATAACCGTGAGACCGTTTGCCTTGACAGCGGCCAGCATTATGTTTATGGTCGCTCCCACCGAAACCATATCAAGATACACCGAGCATCCGTTAAGCCTCTGGGCTTTGGCGTCCATCATACCGTTTTCAATAGTGACGCGGGCGCCAAGTGCCTCAAAGCCCTTTATATGCTGGTCAAGCGGTCTGACGCCGAAATCGCAGCCGCCCGGAGGCGCTACCCTTGCACGGTTCATACGCCCCAGCAGCGCGCCCAAAAAATAACTTGAGGCACGCATGCTTTCGGCCATTTTTTTTGAAACAACAAAGGAATTGACATGCGCGGGATCTATTTCGACACTTGATTTGTTTATAAGCTTTATCTGCGCGCCCAGACTCTGCATCGTTCTGAGAATAGTGGCGACATCGGATATATCGGGAAGATTTTCTATCACACACGGTCCGTCCGACAAAAGCACTGCCGGCAGTATCGCAACGGCAGCGTTTTTGGCGCCGCTGATGCGAACCTCACCCTTTAGAGAGCGGCCGCCGTTTATCACGAATTTCTCCAAATAAGGCACTTCCAGTCAAAAAGATTTATAGCTTTAGTATATCCAGATATACTTCTGCAATCCGTTTTAAACAAAAACGCTTTCTGCCGTTTTTTTGAAACAAAACCATTGAATTTTCAATTGATTTTACCGTAAAGCGGCGTATCGCTGTCTTTTTTAGGCTCTCTTGCCGGAGCGGCCTGTACTTCCCTGCCGGTTTTTCTCTGGCGCACACGTCTGTCGCGGCCGCCGTCCCTGCGGCCCGGTTCACGGCGCGAAGGCTTAATTTCTGTACCCTCCGGCGCTATCATAACACGGCGCGCGCTGCCCTCGCCGTAGGAGCCGGAAATCACTCCCTCAATATTCTGGACGGCAGTATGAATTATTCTGCGCTCATACGGATTCATCGGCTCAAGACTGCGGCTCTTGCCGGTCTTAAGCACCTGAGCGGCAATACGGTTTGCCAGCTCAGTCAAAGCTTCCTCGCGTTTTTCGCGGTAATTACCGATATTGAGCGCCACCTTATAATAACCCCCGCCGTTGTTGGCGGCAAGCCCCGTAAGATACTGAAGCGCGTCGAGAGTTTCGCCCCTGTGGCCTATAACCACCGATATACCTTCGCCGTCAAGTTCGATAAGGGCGGCGTTTTCCTTTTGAGCCACCTTAAATGTAATGCCTGAACAGCCCAGCTTTTCCAGAATTGTGCGGAGATACTCCACTGCTCTGCCGGCGGGCGAATCCGTCTGTATCTCGGAAGCGTCCACTGCCTCGCCGAAGCCGCCGTAGGCTTCGGATTTTACGGGCTTCACCTGCTTAGCCTGAACGCCGGCCGCGTTTGATGCGTTGTCCTCCGACTGCTTTGCCTTCGCGTTCACGCTTTTCGGCGCATCTGCGGCGGCGCCGGCATGTTGAGATCCTGCGGCTTTCTTTTTCTCGGAATTATCGGCGGATTTTTTCGGTTCGGTCTTTTTAATGTCCTCCGGCTTTGCGTTTTTAGCCTGTGTTCTCGGCTTTTTCTTAGGTCTCTCCTCCGGAAGCTCTACATAAACCCTGACTTCAGCCGGCTTGCCGCCGAAAAGCCCGAGTGTCTTTTTTTTCGGAAAAGAAATGACCTCGAACTGGATATCCTCATCCTCCGAAACATTCAGACTGCTGAGCGCTTTTTCCTTGGCCTCGTCTACCGTAGCGCCGAAGCCTCTTGCCTCTTTTATCACGGATAATCCTCCTTAGTTCTCAGCCGGCTGTTCTTCACCCGCGCCGGACTGTAATTTTTCTATCTGCTTCTGTTCAAAATCACACTGCTTGGAAAGCTCTTTGGCACGCTCGCGGGAAAGCATCTTGTGCGGGCCGTAAAACTGCTGAACGCCTATCTGGATGATACCTCCGATCAGCGAAGAGCAGGCCCAGTAAAAGGTAACGCCGCCCGGAAGACCAAAGCCGATAAAGAGTGAAAACAGCGGCATAACCACCATCATGCCCATCATACTCGGAGCGTCGGGATTTATTTTCTTCTGCATCAGAGAAGAAGCGATACTGGTCATCAGCTGTGCTAAAAATGCAATAAGCGGCATTATCCAAATTGCCTGTGCGTCTTTAAAGATATTAAATGAAAACTTAGGCGTTTGGGTTAAATTAAGCCCAAACAAATTGAAATCAATCGTTCCGAGCTTTGACGATATTTCGGGAATATTTAATGTTCCCTCCCTAACCGCACTGATTATCTGAAGCTCTGTAGGATTTCCGCCGAGTGTCTCTTTCGCTTGTGCTATTATTCCCGAATCAACACCCATAAGATAGGTGAGCGGAGACATAATCAGCCAGTAAATGCTCATCATAATGACCAGGCGGAGTATCATCGGCAGACAGCCGCCCGCCATAGAGACATTTTCCTCCTGATACAGCCTCTGCATCGCCTCGCTGTACTTCTGCTTGTCGTCGCCGTACTTCTTTTTAAGCTCGTCTAACTTCGGCTTTATCCTTGTCTGCTGTACAGAGGATTTCTGGCTTTTGATGCTCAGCGGTATCAGCACCAGATTTATGAGCAGTGTAAAAGCGAATACCGCCGCCGCAAAGCTGCCGCCGAAGATATCCGACAAAAAGCGTATCACATACGAAAGCGGTATATTGATTATATTGAATAAAGTCTGCATTTATACACCAACCGTTCACGCATTAAGCGATGGTAATTTTTGAATTTATTTTGATTTTCCGATTCGTTTTTCAGGCACGGGGTCATAGCCGCCCTTGCACAGAGGACTGCATCTTAAAATTCTGCGTACCGCAAGAAAGCTCCCCTTCAACCAGCCGTGGACCTCTATGGCCTCAATGGCATAGGCGGAGCAGGTTGGGGTAAAGCGGCAGCAGGAGATTTTGCGCGGCGAAATACAGCGCTGATAAAATCTGATAAGCTTAATCAGTATTCTGCCCATTTTCGGAATTCTCGCTCCAAAGCCCCGCGCCGCCCAGCAGTTTCTTTAAAGAAGCCGCAGCAGCGGTGCTTTTGATTTCAAGTATACGTGTTCTTGCGACTATAACATAGTCATAGCCTGCCCTCAGACCCGGAAGACATTCACGGAACGCGGCAGTGGCCACACGCTTCGCCCGGTTGCGCGAAACCGCGCCGCCCAGTTTTTTCCCTGCCGTCACACCGAGCCGGACCAAGCCGCGGCGGGTCTTGAATACATACACAACAAAAAACGGCGAGACCAACGACTTCCCTTTTTTATAGGCACGGCGGAATTCATAATTTTCTTTAAGCTTGATTATTCCCATTTATCTCAATAAAAGGAAAAGCCACATTTAAGTGGCTTTAGTATGTCAACTGCTTTCTTCCCTTGGCTCTGCGGCGGGCGAGCACCTTGCGGCCGTTGGCTGTCGCCATTCTTTTCATAAAGCCATGCTCCTTCTTACGGTGGAGCTTTTTGGGCTGATATGTCCTTTTCATCTTTCACCCTCCTTGAATATACTCGTTAGCGGATATACCGCGGTATCAAACCTTTAAAGTCATACCCTATCGATTTTAGATTATAACCCAAATTCCATACCTATGTCAATAAAAATATTTATAAAGACAAAAAAAGTTCCCGTTCCGCGACGGAACGGGGAAGAAAAAATCACATCTTATCAAGCTTTACAAGCGGGTAATGCAGCACCGCCATAACGGCTATCGCAATAATTGTATTCGGCAGCATATACACGATGTTATACGCGAATGAATAAAGCCAGGGATTCGCAATCTCGCCGAAAAACTTCACGTTTTCCGGTGCGGTTATCCTATAAATCGTAACTCCGCTTATAACATGAATAAGATACCTTGCGGCGCAGCCCAAAAATACCGAAAGCTCAATAAGCTTCGGCTTGCCCCTAAAGAAACCGGCAATACCGCAGGCGCCGTATGCCAGCACATAGTCAAGCAAAATGCTCGGCAGACCGTAGCCGATACCGCCTCCGATTAAGCACTTTAAAAATCCGTATACGAGCCCTGACATAATACCGTAGCCGGCGCCCTGACGGTAGCAGATGATGAAGAGAGGTATCATAACAAAGCTGATATCTCCGCCAAGGGCGCCGACCTCTATCTCCGCAAAGGAAAGGGCAACAGCCAAAGCAATAAATATCCCGCATTCGGCAATTCTGTAAATAGGCTTTTTATTTGTTTGCATTTTCAACACTCCTTATTTTTTGCAATCACCCGTTCGCGAATAAAAGCCGCAGGCAACCGGACCTGCGGCAATACAGATTATGTATTTCCCTGCGACGGCATTATCCGTATCAGGTCACAGGTCGAAGTCATAGCAAAAAACGGACTCCCTCTCAGCCTGAGTTTCATCAAGCTCCCTGAATTGCAGTGAAATTATAGCAAAAATCCCGCAGCTTGTCAACTCTTTGTCAGCCAGTAAAGCTTATTGCCGCGAAATTCACATATGATCTCACCGAGGTTGTATAAATACGAAACATATGACCGCACCGTACAGGACACCAGCGTATACTGGATATGATTGATTCTAAGTCCGTATGCGGCGAATACCGCCGATACCGTATCCTCGAGAGTCTGCGGGTCCTTGAGTATATCCCTTATCCTTTCGGCGATTTCAAGCGTATTCTTTATATTTACGTCGGCAAGCGGTGAGATATCCTCCTGCGGGTCGGCATGCGAGGGAATGAACAGCTTTCCCCCGAGCTTTTTTACCCGTCTCAGGCTTTCAAGATATTCCTTAACATCATAAACGTATGATATATGATATTTTTCAAGCGTATCTGCTCCGACAAGCGTATCGCCGAGGAACCATACCCCGTCGCCGGTACCGACTGCCGTCTGAGCATAGGAGTGCCCGTCGAACCGCTCTGTTTTAATTCCCTCCGGAAGAACGCTTTCCTCCAGCGGAAGAGCGCGGCTTGCCGCGGCTCTGAAAAATTTGTTTTCCAGTTCCTTATACGGAAAGCCTCCAAACAGAAACGCCGGCTCAAGAGAAGGAAAATTCGTATAGCAGCAATCCTCGCCCGGAGCGAAAATTTTACATCCGGTGCGGCTTTGCAGCAGCGCGTTGCCCCCGATATGGTCGGCGTGCGAATGAGTATTTATGACTGTCTCAAGCTTCCAGCCCGCTCCTTCGATAAGCCTCAGCGCCTTTTTGCCGGCATCCTTGTCATTGCCGCTGTCAATCAGGCATACTCTGCCGCCGTTTTCATAAAGCCCGATATTGGTCGGGCTGTTTATATAATAGGTATTTTCGCCAAGCCGGTTGAGTTCATACATAAAAATGTTCCTTTATTTCAGATTAGCCGCATAAATATCGGCGATTTCATTTATTGAGATATAAGCATTCGGGTCGGTTTCATGAACTATCTCCCGCATTTTCCCGACCTGAAAACGGTTCACTACAAAATAGACGGCTGTTTTTGCCGAATCGGAATAATACCCTTTGGCCGGCATCATAGTCATTCCGGACTCAAACGCCTCGGATAAAGCCGCGCAGACCTCATTTCCCTTTTCGGTAATGATAAACGCCGCCTTTGAACGGTCTACACCCTCTATGATATAGTCGACCGTTTTGAGAGCCGCGCCGTAGGTTACAATTGAATAAAGCGGCAGAACCCAGCTTTTTATCACGATACCGCATACAATATAAAGCAGCACGTTATATATCATAACAAAGGTTCCGACCGTTATTCCGAGACGCTTGGCAAAAATCACCGCCATAACCTCAATGCCGTCCATAGCGCCTCCGAAACGCACAGCAAGCCCGCTGCCGACTCCCGAAATCAGCCCGCCGAACAGCGCGCACAAAAGCAGATCGGAGCCCGCGAGCGGAGACACTATGCTTACGTCAACCGGAAGTATATCGGTTATCAGCCAGGCGCACAGCGAATATATAAGCACCGTATATACGGCATAAACCGTAAAGACGGCTCCCTGCTTTTTAAGCCCGAACAAAAAGAGCGGCACATTTAGGACCACCAGAAAAAACGAAAGCGTCAGATATTCCGGAGTCATCTGCCCGAGCAGCATAGAGGTGCCCGATATACCGCTGTCATAAAGCTTTACGGGAGCCAAAGACATTGTGACGCCGAACGCGTTTATTATGCCCGCAAGCGTAAGCAGCAAAAAATTTTTCCAGTTAAGTTTTTTCAAAATATACCGCCCTCTTTCTTTTAAACTTGTTTTTTGAATTGTTTTTGATATAATATTCATATGAAGATTTTGATTTATTTAAAGCACACCTTTATAAATAAAAAGTTCATACGATACTGTCTGGCAGGGATAATCAACACCTTTACCGCCTCGTTTTTCTCGTGGCTGGCGCACTTCTTCATACAGCAGAACTTCGCGGCTTATGTCGGTTTTATTATATCGCTTACCATAAACTATTTTCTTAACAGCACTTTTGTATTCAAAAAAAAGCCGTCGCTGATAAGCTATCTTCGTTTTTCCGTTTCGTATATACCGAGCTTTATAATCTATTTTCTGGTTACCTTTATCACAATCAACCTCTGGCAGCTGCATCAGTTTTTGGCGACACTGCTTGCTTCAATGGCGGGAGGACCTATTACCTATGTCATAATCAAGCTCTACGCTTTCGGCAGCCGCACCGAGGATATCTGCAAAAAAACCAAATGATTTTATACGGACGCATGCAGGCGTCCGTTTTTTTCACGGCAGGGCTGTACATTCACGCAATACGGGGATTCTGCTCTCTGTTCAAGCTTTCATATACCGCCTGCGGTAAGCACTCGGCGATATTCCCTCCGCCGCCGAAAAGGCCCTTGAGAAATACAGCGGGTCGGCAAAGCCGCAGGAAAGCGCCGTTGCCTTTACCGACACTCCGCGCACAAGCAAAGCCTTTGAGACCTCGACCCTGAATGATGAAATGTACTCTCCCGGAGGCATTCCCGCTTCTTTTTTAAAAACGCGGTGAAGCGTTGTGCGGCTGATTCCGAGCCTTTCGCACAGCTCCGGCAGCCCGAAATCGGTTTTAAAATAGCAGCCCTGAATTATATTCTTCGCAGCGGTAAAATATTCGGTCTCGGCACTTGCGGCATCCGCCGGAAAATTGTCGGCATAAACGCCGAGTATCGTTGACAGCAGTCCGTCAGACTGATTGACCTTTCCCTCAGTACAGCTTTCCCGCAGAAAGACAAAAAACGGCAGTATTTTCTCCGGTTCAAGACTGCCGGATACACAAGACTCCTCGCCGAACGCGGTTTTCCGCAGTATGCGCTGATATTTTTCGCCGCTGAAATCCACCCATGCATATTCCCAGGGGTCATCAGGGTCAGGGTGATAAAAGACCTCTGCAAACGGGTAGATAATAAAGCTCTGCCCCGCGGCGACGCGATATACCGAACCGTTAGAAACAAAAGTCCCTCTGCCCTTTATCACATAGTGGATTACGAAATTCGCGCGCAGTCCGGGTCCCCAGGAATGCATATCACTGCAATCCTGAAAATCGCAGTTCAGAACGCCCCCGTACGAAACATTCGCCATATTTCCGCCCCATTCATGAAACAAAAATCCATATACTTGAAACAAAATCATATATATTTCCCGTGCCGCCGTCTGTATAATTAGTTTACAATACTTTACTGCGGAGGTCAAGAAAAATGATACAAAAAACCCCACCTATGGGCTGGAACTCATGGAACACATTCGGCAATGATATAAATGAACAGCTCATATTCGACACAGCGGATAAGCTGATTTCGACCGGACTGGCGGCAGCAGGCTATAATTACCTTGTCATTGACGACTGCTGGTCGTTAAAGGAACGCGACGCTAACGGCCGCCTTGTCGCCGACCCTGTCAAATTTCCGAACGGTATGAAGGCCGTTGCCGACTATGTACATTCAAAGGGGCTCAAATTCGGCATGTATTCCTGTGCGGGAACTTTGACCTGCGCCGGATATCCCGGAAGCTTCGAGCATGAATTTACAGACGCCGCCACCTTTGCCGAATGGGACGTGGATTTTCTTAAATATGACTACTGCTATCACAGTGAAATAATCCACGGCAAATACCTTTACCGCAGAATGGGACTGGCACTCGAAAACTGCGGAAGAGACATACTGTTCAGCGCCTGCTCATGGGGGGCCGACGAAACTCACGAATGGATACGCGAGTCGACCGCCGGAATGTGGCGCTCAACCGGCGACATATTCGATACCTGGGAGTCAATAAAAAAACTTACCGAAGAGCAGGACAGCAAGCTCGGCTTCGGAGGCGTCGGATGCTTCAACGATATGGATATGCTGGTCGTCGGTATGTACGGCAAGGGCAATGTCGGTCTTGAGGGACTTTCCGACACACAGTACAGGACGCACTTTTCTATCTGGTCGCTCTTCGGTTCTCCGCTGATGATAGGCTGTGACATACGCAATATGAATAAGGCAACCCTTGGCATCCTTACCAATAAAAAAGTCATCGAAATTGATCAGG
This sequence comes from uncultured Oscillospiraceae bacterium, assembly GCA_900554525.1. Taxonomy (GTDB): domain Bacteria; phylum Bacillota; class Clostridia; order Oscillospirales; family Acutalibacteraceae; genus UBA737. The sequence continues at coordinate 11,013 of USHL01000002.1, forward strand.
ATCCCGCCTGCCGTCAGGTAATGAAGCTCGATAATATCTGGGGCGGCGAGGTCAAGTGTTATGCGCGCATGCTCGATGGAGGCGATATTGCGCTCGGCTTCTTTAATTTCTCGGAAAAAGACGGCTATGTCCGTTTCAATATCGACCAGCTGGGACTTCCGGAAAGCACCGGCAAAACCCTTGAGCTGCACAATCTCTGGGAAGATGAAACCGTCACGGTCAAAAACGGTATCCTGCTGCATCCCGTAAAGGGACATGATACCCTTTTGTACCGCTGTCGCGTGGTGAATAAATAATGTCCTGCTGTCTGCGCTGCGGAGTTCCGCTTTCTTTCAATGAAATAGGCGCTACCCGGAAATTTATAAACCGCGGCGCCGAGGAATTTTTCTGTCTGGACTGTCTCTCGGCCGAGCTTAAAATTCCGCGCGGACTGCTCGAAGAAAAAATCGAGCATTTCAAGCGTCAGGGCTGTACCTTATTTATTTAACGGTTATACCGTTAAATATGCATTGCTGATATAAATATAAAAGGCTGAGCCGAGCTGTCGGTTCAGCCTTTTTTAAATTAAACTGAATTCAGGCTTGTAATCGTAACTGAAAGGGACTAAAATATACTGGGTTTGATTTTAAAGGGGGACATCCAAATGAAAAAGCGCTCTTACGAAATCGATATGTGCAACGGTCCGCTTCTGAAAAAAATACTTATTTTTTCGGTGCCGCTAATGCTTTCGGGAATACTCCAGCTCCTCTTCAATGCGGCTGATATAATAGTCGTCGGTCAATTTACCGGCAAGACTGCGCTGGCGGCGGTTGGCGCCACATCTTCGCTTTACAACCTGATAGTTAATATATTTATCGGGCTGTCGGCCGGAGTAAGCATTCTTGTCGCCCGTTATTACGGAGCGCAGGAATGGAAAAACGTCGGCGAATCCGTGCACACCTCTATGCTTTTAAGCCTCTTAAGCGGACTGATTCTTATTTTTGCCGGCATTTTTATTACAAAGCCGATGCTTGAGCTTATGGATACTCCCTCAGACGTAATCGGCCAGTCGGTGCTCTACCTGCGGATCATTTTTCTCGGTATGCCGGCGCAGATGGTCTACAATTTCGGCGCCGCCATACTCCGTGCGGTGGGCGACACTCAGCGTCCGCTTATCTTTCTCTTTATTTCAGGCGTTATAAATGTACTTCTGAACCTTTTCTTTGTAATAGTTTTCAGCCTCGGCGTTGCCGGTGTTGCAATCGCCACCATTATCTCGCAGTATTTTTCGGCCGTAATGGTAATGCTCTGCCTGATAAAAACAGACAAGCCCTACCGCCTGCGTCTGAGTAAGCTTCGCATAAAAAAGGATAAGCTTCTGAGCATACTCCGTGTCGGACTGCCCGCCGGTATACAGGGGTCGCTTTTTTCGGTTTCCAATATGCTGATTCAGTCTTCTGTCAACTCTTTCGGCACTGCGGCCATCGCCGGCAACACCGCTTCCTCAAACATAGAGGGCTTTATCTATACCGCTATGAACTCGCTTTATCACGCCTCGCTTAACTTCACCAGCCAGAATGTCGGCGCAGGAAAGCTCAACCGAGTTATGCCGATTTTCCGGCGCTGTCTCGGTATACTGTTTGTCGTCGGCGCCTCGATGGGTGCCGCCGCGCTTTTATTCGGCCGTCAGCTGCTCGGGATTTATACACCCGACCCGGAAGTGGTTCCATACGGTCTTTTAAGACTCGGAATAATCGCTCCTACATATTTTTTCTGCGGCTTTATGGAGGTCGCCTGCGGTTCGGTGCGCGGGCTCGGCGCAGCCGTCACGCCGACGGCGGTTTCTCTTGCCGGTGCCTGCGGGCTCCGTATACTCTGGATATACACAGTATTCAGAGCCGAACCCACCCTTACGTGTCTCTATCTTTCCTATCCTATATCATGGGCGCTGACCTTTGCCGTCCATTTTATCTGTTTGATTTTCTTCCTGCGCACACTGAAGAAAAAGGCGGCAGAACGCCTTTCCGTAAAACCGGCAGAGGAAAATGAAGCAGCACCGCCGAAATCCGCCGCTTCACAGAGCTTATAAAAGGCTTTGAAAAAACCGAAATCCCTTTTGAAAACATCAACGGCTGGGAAATATCGGCGAATTATTACGGCGGTGATAATGCAACTTCTTTAAAGCCGTAAATCAAAAATGCTTGACAAATCGGAAGCGGCGTGATAAAATATATCCAAATCTCGAAAAATGCTTTGATGGAATTAAGCTTTACGGCGTCAATTTAAAGAGAGCCGGCGGTTGGTGCAAGCCGGTATGGCAAAATAAAGCAGTCTCGTTCCGGAGCAGAGCGGCTGAATTCAGTAAGCTGCTACGGCTTGCCCCGTTACCTTGGCAGGAAGCTTGTTGGAGCTTTGCAGAGTGACCGTTTTTATAACGGTAATTAGGGTGGTACCGCGATTTTTCGTCCCTAAGACTGAATATTCAGTCTTAGGGCTTTTTTATTGCCGCCCGTTCCAACCAAATCAAAAAAAGAGAAGGTATTTTATGAAAAACATCAGAATCGCCGATATGACGCTGTGCGGTGAAAATACCCGCTACGGCTTCAAGGAAAAAATCGAAATCGTCCGCCAGCTTTCCCGGCTCGGCGCCGACGTAATTGAACTGCCGCAGATTGAAAATGTAAGGACCGATATCCTTCTGGTACGCACGGTTTCTGCATTTGCCAAGGAAAACGTGCTTTCGGTCCGCGCTTCAGACGCCGAAAGCATAGAAAACGCCGCGTCCGCTCTTTCGGCTGCAAGCAAGCCGCGAATCCGCGTCGAACTGCCGCTCTCAACCGTCGGCATGGAGTACACCTGTCATAAAAAAGCTCCCAAAATGGCTGAATACGTAAAGGAACTCATTTCGGCTGCCAAAGAAAAATGCGCTGATGTTGAATTCTGCGCGATCGATGCCACCCGCGCCGACCGCGGATTTCTGAAAGAAATAATCGAAACGGCCGCCGGAGCGGGAGCAAACGAAATCACCGTATGCGACAGCGCCGCAGAAATGCTTCCCGATGACTTTGCCGCCTTTGCCGCCGAAACAGCCGAAACGCTTAACGGCAAAAAGGTCGCGCTCGGCGTTATGTGCTCAGACAAAAACGGGCTTGCCGCCGCTTCGGCAGTACTGGCCGTCAAAAACGGCGCCGACACCGTAAAAACCTCGGTCGGCGGTGACGGCGTACAGCTTGAAACGCTGGGCGGCATAATCAAAAACTGCGGCAATTCCTGCGGCTTTTCCTCGGGCATAAGGTACACCGAGCTCAACCGCACCGTAAAACAGATAAACTGGATCGCCGGCAGCCGCAGTGCGGCTAAGCCGTCCGCTCTCTCGCAAACCGAAGAAAGCATCATCAAGCTCGATAAATCAGACGATACAGACGCAGTAACAAAAGCCGCCGCAATGCTCGGCTACGACCTTTCCGAAGAGGACTGCGCCAAGGTTTACGAAGAATTCAAGAGGGTAGCCGAAAAGAAGCCGGTCGGCGCCAAGGAGCTTGAGGCCATCATTGCCTCATCGGCTATGCAGGCTCCGCCGGCATACACCCTCAAAAGCTATGTCATAAACAACGGAAATATAATCTCCGCCTCGGCACAGATAACTCTGGAGCGCGACGGCAATACCCTGAGCGGCGTCTGTATGGGCGACGGTCCGGTTGACGCGTCGTTCCACGCGATAGAACAGATAATCGGGCACCGCTACGAGCTTGACGACTTCCAGATACAGTCGGTCACCGAGGGCAAGGAAGCTATGGGCTCCGCCATTGTAAAGCTGCGTTCAAACGGCAAGCTTTATTCGGGCACCGGCATTTCCACCGATATTATCGGCGCGAGCATACGCGCATATATCAACGCAGTCAACAAGATAGTTTACGAGGAGGCGTAAAGCATGAAATTATCATTTTCCACCAAAGGCTGGCACGACCGCAGCTTTGACGATTTCTGCGAAGCTGCTAAGGAGCTTAAGTTCCAGGGCATCGAGCTGCACAACATACACAACCGTCTTTTCACCGATAAGGACGGCGCGTTTCACGATTACGCCGCGGCATCGACCGTAAGAAAGCTTTATGAGCTGAAGCTTCAGCTGCCCTGTATAGATTCGATAGGCGACCCTGCCGACCCGGCGCAGAAAGAAAGCATCACTAAAGAAATCAGCGCCTGTATAGATATTGCCCGCAATCTTCATATACCCTACGTCCGTCTGCGCGCAGGCGCCGGCGGCTCCGGAGAAGCCGTTGCCGAGGTGATCAGAGGTATTATCGGCACTGCGGAAGAAAACGGCGTCACCCTTATAATCGAAACCTCGGGGCTTTACGCCTCTACCGCTGCTCTGCGCGAGCTGCTCGACAGCTTTGCCTGCGACAGCCTTGCCGCGCTGTGGGATATGTATTCCACCTATTTCTGCGCCGGCGAGGATCCGGAAGCAACCATCAAAAATTTAGGCGCATATGTCAAGCATGTACACATAAAAGACGCCGAAAAGACCGAAAACGGCACCCAATTCTGCCTCATAGGCGAAGGCAAACTGCCGATAGACGAGATGATTCTCGCGCTGCGCTCGGTAAACTACGACGGCTTTATCTCGCTTGAATGGGACCCTGCCTGGTGCCCGGAGCTTGACGATATGGAGGTCATTTTTTCCCACTTTGTAAACTACATCCGTCAGTATTCCGACCCGGCACGCAACGAATCCGCCCTTTACTTCAACCGCGCTCACACCGGCAAATATGTCTGGAAAAAGAATCTGCTCATCGACTGCACCTTCTCGGAGGTGCTCGACCGTATGGTTGAGGAATTTCCCGACCAGTACGCCTTTAAATACACCACCCTCGACTACACGAGAACCTATTCCGAATTCCGCGACGACGTCGACGAGTTCGCCCGCTCACTTATCGCAATGGGTGTAAGGGCGGGACACCACGTGGCGGTCTGGGCAACCAACATCCCGCAGTGGTATATCGCTTTCTGGGCGGTCACCAAAATAGGCGCGGTTTTAGTTTCAATGAATACCGCCTATAAAATCCACGAGGCGGAATACCTCTTAAAGCAGTCGGACACACATACCCTCATAATGATAGACGGCTACCGCGATTCAAACTATTCGGAAATAATCGCCGAGCTCTGCCCCGAGCTTGAAAGCACCAAGCCCGGCGAGCCGCTGCACAGCAAGCGTCTGCCGTTTCTGCGCAACGTCATAACTGTCGGCTTCCGTCAGAAGGGCTGTCTTACCTGGAACGAAGCCCTTGAGCGCGCCGACCGTATCCCGGTAAGCGAAGTTTACCGTATGGCGGCCGCCGTTGACAAGGACGATGTCTGCAATATGCAGTACACCTCCGGTACTACCGGCTTCCCCAAAGGCGTAATGCTGACCCATTATAACGTAGTCAATAACGGCAAATGCATCGGCGACTGTATGGAGCTTTCGACCGCCGACCGCCTGATGATACAGGTCCCGATGTTCCACTGCTTCGGAATGGTGCTGGCTATGACAGCGGCTATGACCCATGGCACGACGCTGCTGCCGCTCCCCTATTTTTCACCCAAGCCCGCGCTGGCCTGCATAAATTCCGAGCATATCACCGCTTTCCACGGCGTGCCTACAATGTTTATAGCGATGCTTGAAAATCCCGATTTTGAAAAAACCGACTTTTCATATATGCGCACCGGCATTATGGCGGGAAGTCCCTGCCCGATTTCGGTAATGAAGGACGTTGTCAGCAAAATGCATATGAAGGAAATCGTCATCACCTACGGTCAGACCGAGGCCTCGCCCGGATGTACCATGTCCTCGATAGACGATTCGATAGAGGCACGCGTCAGCACCGTAGGAAAAGCGCTTCCCGAGGTCGAGTGCAAGGTTATCAATCCCGAGACAGGCGAGGAATGCGCCGACGAAGAGAACGGCGAATTTGTCGCCCGCGGCTACAACATAATGAAAGGCTATTATAAAATGCCCAAAGCCACCGCCGCCGCGATAGACAAGGACGGCTGGCTGCATACCGGCGACCTTGCCTGCCGCACCGCCGAAGGGTATTTCCGCATAACCGGACGCCTCAAGGATATGATAATACGCGGGGGCGAAAACATCTATCCAAAGGAGATAGAGGAATTTATCTACACCCATCCGAAGGTCAAGGATGTGCAGGTCATCGGCGTACCCGACGAGCAGTACGGCGAGGAAATCATGGCCTGCATAATCTTAAAGGACGGCGAAACCATGACCGAAGCCGAAATGAAGGAATATATCAACGCCAATATGGCGCGTCATAAGGTTCCGCGCTATATCGACTTTGTGGACAGCTTCCCGATGAACGTAGCCGGCAAAATACTCAAATACAAGATGCGCGAGGACGCCATAAAGAAATTGGGGCTTGAAAAAGCCGCCGGAGTGGTGACCGCATAATGGTGAACGGATATTTTATAACCGACTCCCACTGTCATATCTACCCCGAAAAAATAGCGGACCGCGCGGTTGCCGGCACAAATAATTTCTACGGCGAGCGCTCGGTCTGCCGAGGCACCGTCGGCGACCTTTTAAGCGAGGGCGGAAAGGCGGGCATAGACCGCTTTCTGGTGCAGTCGGTAGCCACCTCTCCAAAACAGGTGAACAGCATAAACGAATTCATCGCAGCCGAAGTCGCCGAACACCCCGAAACACTTATCGGTTTCGGCACACTCCACCCAGACAGCGCCGATATCCGCGGCGACATAAGACATCTTATGTCGCTCGGTCTGCGCGGCGTTAAGCTCCACCCCGATATTCAGGCCTTTAAAATAGACGACTACCGCTGCCTTAAAATCTACGAGATTTGCGAAGAAATGCAGCTGCCGATACTTATGCACACCGGTGACAGGCGCTACGACTACTCAAATCCCAACCGTCTGCTGCCGGTGCTTGAGATATATACCGGGCTTACGGTTATCGGAGCGCATCTCGGCGGCTGGTCGATATGGGAGGAGGCTTCACATGCCTACGCCGGGCTGCCGAATTTTTATGTCGACTGCTCCTCATCGTTCCCCTATCTCAACAAGGATACGGCACGTGAAATAATCCGCCGCTACGGAGCGGAAAAAGTGCTCTTCGGCACCGATTATCCGATGTGGTCGCCCGAAAAGGAAATTAAAACATTTTTCTCGCTCGGACTTGACGAAAACGAAATAAAGTGTATACTTAATAGTAACATACAAAAATTACTGAAGCTGGAGTGAATGCAGTGAACAATTACAATAAGGAGACCGTCTGCGTACAGGGCGGATATACCCCCGGCAACGGCGAGCCGCGCCAGATACCGATAGTGCAGAGCACTACCTTTAAATATGCGACGGGTGAAGATATGGGCCGGCTTTTCGACTTAGAGGCAAGCGGTTATTTTTATTCGCGCCTTCAGAACCCGACCTGCGACACCGTCGCCGCAAAAATCTGTGAGCTTGAGGGCGGCACCGCTGCGATGCTTACTTCGTCGGGTCAGGCAGCCTCCTTTTACGCTGTCTTTAATATTGCGTCGGCAGGCGACCACGTTGTTTCTTCTTCCTCGATATACGGCGGCACCTTCAACCTTTTCGCCGTCACAATGAAGCGGATGGGGATAGACTTCACCTTTGTCTCCCCCGACTGCACCGCTGAGGAGCTGAACGCCGCTTTCCGCCCCAACACAAAGGCGGTTTTCGGCGAAACCGTAGCAAATCCGGCGCTGACTGTGCTTGATATTGAAAAATTTGCCGACGCGGCGCACAGGCACGGCGTGCCGCTGATAGTCGACAACACCTTTGCCACCCCCGTAAACTGCCGCCCGTTCGAATGGGGCGCCGACATCGTCACCCACTCCACCACCAAATATATGGACGGCCACGGCGCGGCGGTCGGCGGCTGTATTGTAGATTCCGGAAAATTCGACTGGACAAAATACCCCGAAAAATTCCCGGGGCTGTGCACTCCCGACGAAAGCTATCACGGAATAACATATACCGAGCGTTTCGGTCTTGCGGGCGCCTACATCACAAAGGCCACCGCGCAGCTTATGCGCGACTTGGGTTCGGTACAGTCTCCTCAAAACGCGTTTATACTCAATCTGGGGCTTGAAAGCCTGCATGTGAGGATGAAGAAGCACTGTGAAAACGCACTCGCGGTAGCCCGCGCCCTGCAAAACGACGAGCGTATCTCTTATGTAATATACCCCGGCTTAGAGGGCGATAAATACCATGCCCTTGCCGAAAAATATATGCCGAACGGCACGACCGGAGTGGTAAGCTTCGCCCTGAAGGGCGGAAGAGCCGCGGCCGAGACCTTTATGAGGAACCTTAAAATCGCCGCTATCGAAACCCATGTTGCCGACGCGCGCACCTGCTGTCTGCACCCGGCAAGCACCACCCACCGCCAGATGACCGACGAGGAGCTGGCAGCCGCGGGAGTTCCCGCCGACCTCGTGCGTTTCTCCTGCGGGCTTGAAAGCGTCGACGACCTCATTGCCGATATCAAACAGGCGCTCAGCTTTATCTGAACGAAAGCGGGTGATTGAATGCCCATAAAAATACCCAACGACCTGCCGGCCGTAAAAACCCTCAATGACGAAAACATCTTCGTCATGACCGAGACCCGCGCCATAACGCAGGATATACGTCCGCTCAAAATACTGCTTCTGAACCTGATGCCGAAAAAGATAGAGACCGAGACACAGCTTTCCCGTCTTCTCGGCAACTCGCCGCTGCAGGTGGATTTAGAGCTTATACACACCAAGAGCCATAAATCCAAAAACACCTCGGCCGAGCATCTTTTCGCATTTTACAAAACCTTCGATGACATAAAGGAACGCACCTTTGACGGTATGATAATAACCGGCGCGCCGGTCGAGCTGATGGAGTTTGAAGAGGTCGAATACTGGGAGGAACTCTGCGAAATAATGGAGTGGTCCAAAACGCACGTCACCAGCACCTTTCATATTTGCTGGGGCGCGCAGGCGGGGCTTTACTACCACTACGGTATAAAAAAAATTCCTCTTGAAAAAAAGCTGTTCGGGGTCTTCGCGCATCGCCCCGACTACAAGCGCTCGATACTTCTGCGCGGCTTTGACGATGTATTTATGGTGCCGCACTCGCGGCATACCACCGTTGCGGCGGAGGATATTAAAAAGGTTCCGGAGCTGAGGATTTTAGCCTCCTCCGACGAAGCAGGTGTCTATGCCGTTTCGACCGACAAGGGGCGGCAGATATTTATTACCGGTCATTCCGAATATGACGCCGACACCCTTAAAAACGAATATTTCCGCGACCTTGAGGCAGGACGGCCGATAGATATTCCGAAAAACTACTTCCCCGGCGACGACCCCGCAAAGCCGCCGCTGGTGACATGGCGCTCACATGCCAGTCTGCTTTATTCCAACTGGCTGAATTACTTCGTATATCAGACCACGCCTTATGACATAAACGAAATCAAAGGCAATTAAACGGCAAACGCCCCGTCTGTTCAGTACAGGCGGGGCGCTGTTTATTCTTCTGCGTCAAATGTAAGCTTATTGCTTACAAATTTAAATTCTTCCGTTTCGGAGGTATCCGGATTCATTATATAAAATACTGTTTGAGCATAAACCTCACATTTGCCCGAAAGCTCCAAACCGTCTAAGGACATTTCCTGCTTTAAGGAAGAATTTTTCGGAAACGATACTTTTGCAAGTATAAGATGCTTATATACCGGGATTTCACCCGTATCACAGGATATGAAAATATCGGCAAAGCTTTCTGCGGAATTGCCGACCTTTATATCATAATCGTTACCTGAAAGATTATAAAGCTGCGCAATTACGGTATTCCGCTCTCGGTCATAAGCAATCTCAAGCTTAAAATCGCTTTTCTCGGCCACAGCCGGAGTGTTTTTGCGTAAGATATAACTTATCATAAATATACCCGCAGTTACAATAAGCAAAATAATCACAGTAATTATAATAAACGTTTTTCTTTTCTGCAAAATAACACCCCCTTTTAGAATAGCATAATATCTGTATGCCTGTCAATAAAATATAAACGCAAAGAAAAAACCGCATTACGGCTGTAATGCGGTTTTTTGCATATATATTATATCATAAATTCTATAATATTACAAGTCTTGTAATATCTGCACTGTTCTTTTAAAATTATAGTAATGAAAATGCGGAGGACAAAATGAATACGCAAATTAAAGAGTTTTTTCACCGCCTGAATTTAGAAACAGATATCTCTCCGAACAAAAAATGTATGTTAATTATCGATTATTTAAAATCTGTACTTGAAAGCAATACGGTTACGGATTTTGAAGATATAGGCTTTTGCTTGTGGAATATTTCGGACAATCTTGCCTTATTGCGCAGCGGAAATTCTTTAATAAAAAATCATATGCTGTTTTACGAGCATATAAAAACCGGAAATTCCTCTTATCTGTTTTGGGCAGTCAATGACGCAACTCAGCGTCTGACCCTTGAAAAATACGGATATTCCGAGTTTTGGCAATCTTTATATGCCGAAGCAGTGGAGCGCAATAAAAACAGCAATAACTATTCGGCCGAATTTCACAGTCATAGAGCCGCGCTGTATATAAGCCCTTACCTGCCCTATGACCCGGTACAGCTTGAAACAGCAAAAGAAAATTTTGAATATTTCTTAAAGAAAAGCTCCGCTTCAGCGGAGCACCGGTTTTACAGAACCGTTTATTTAGCTCTTATATCGCGGTTTTCACCGGTTGACAAATCCGAACTGCAATTTTTATGTGAAGAAATGTTCTGCAAGCTGTCGGTTCAGGAGAAACCCACCGGCTTTTTGACGGGTGAATGGCAAAGCTTTGCACTGCCGGCTGGAATACGAAGGCAAGCGGCAATAGCAGTAAATGAAGTAATAAATGCTTTTATATATTCAGGAGATATAAAAACCGCCGAAAAGCTTTACCGTGAAGGTCTCAATCACGGTCTTCCTTCAAATCGATATATCGAAAAAAGATTAAAATAAAAAAGTTCCGTATTACAATGTACTGCTCCCGTGATATTGGTTTATACGAAATGACCGTGACTGTTCTAATCTGCTTAAAACAGACCAATCACGGTCATCTTAGTATCGATCATTTTTCCGATATTTGTCCACTACGCCCTCGAAATACGGGAACACACCCTCCGGCTGTGCATCAGCCTCATTGGAATCTCACCACTCCCGGGATCTCCGCGAGCCGCCCCGCAGAAACGGGACGGAAGTATCATTAATGCTTCTGCCTGTCATCGCCTCCGTCACGGATGCGCCGTGATTTCAAAGCAGACACAGCGGACAAGTAAAGACTTGTCAGCAGCATGCTATTATACTCATTCATTTCGTTGTAGGCACGTTTCCAGT
>USHL01000003.1 GCA_900554525.1 uncultured Oscillospiraceae bacterium
ATTTGGCGCCGCTTTTCAGAAAGAAGATTGCCGAGCCTTATTGGGTAAAGTATGAATACAGCCCAGAGCTTCAGAATAAGCCGATACATTTGACCAAGCATTCCGGTCAGGAATTCGACCTTATAATGAGCGGAAAGCTGAAGGTGCAGATAGGCGATAATATAGAGGTTCTTAACGAGGGCGACAGTATATACTATAATTCCTCGACGCCGCATGGTATGATAGCGGTGGACGGCAGCGACTGTCTTTTCGTGGCGGTCATTCTGCCCGGGGAGGATGTAACGGAAAATGTGATACGCGAAACAATAGTTTCGGCTCATCCTGCGGAGCGCCAGTATGTATGCTCTAAGTTTATCGAGACCGAGGAAAACGAAAACGGTCAGCTTGAGAAAATAACCTTTAAAAATGAAGACAGCTTCAATTTTGCGTTTGATATAGTGGATGAAATCGCAAGGCGCGAGCCGGACAGGCTTGCTATGCTGCATATAGATAAAAACAAGGTTGAACGGCGTTTTACCTTTAATGATATGAAGCGCGCGTCGGCGCAGTGCGCAAACTATTTCAAGTCTCTGGGGATAAAAAAGGGCGACCGCGTGCTTTTGGTGCTCAAGCGGCATTATCAGTTCTGGTATGCGATACTGGCGCTGCATAAGCTGGGAGCCATAGCTATACCCGCTACCAATCTTTTGCAGTCTCACGATTTTGAATACCGCTTCAACGCGGCCGATGTAAGCGCGATAGTATGTACCGCGGACGGCGACGTCGCTCATCAGGTGGATATGGCGGATGAAAAATGCCATACCTTAAAAACCAAGATCCTTGTCGGCGGCAAGCGGGAAGGCTGGCGTGATTTTGATGAAGAATATCCGCTTTTCAGCGCACATTTCTACCGGACCGAGGATACTGCCTGCGGCGACGATCTGATGCTGATGTTCTTCACCTCCGGCACCACGGGATATCCCAAAATCGCGGCGCATAATTACAAATATGCTTTAGGCCATTACATAACCGCTAAATACTGGCACGGTGTCGATGAAAACGGTCTGCATTTCACTATTTCGGAAACCGGCTGGGGCAAGGCGCTGTGGGGCAAGCTTTACGGTCAGTGGCTCTGTGAGGGGGCGGTGTTCACCTATGACTTTGACCGTTTTGACGCGTCTGTTATACTTCCTATGTTTAAGAAATACAATATCACGACCTTCTGTGCGCCTCCGACAATGCTCAGAATGATGATAAAGGAGGATATCTCCAAATACGATCTTTCTTCGATCAAGCATATGACAACCGCGGGCGAGGCGCTTAACCCTGAGGTTTACCGTCAGTTTGAAAAGGCGACGGGGCTTCAGATAATGGAGGGCTTCGGTCAGACCGAGCTTACTCTTGTTATCGCGAATCTGATGGGCAATCAGCACAAGCTGGGCTCTATGGGCCGTCCTACGCCTTTGTATGATGTGGATATACTTGATGCCGACGGCAATCCCGTCCCCGACGGAGAAACCGGTGAAATCGTGGTCAAAACAAGCGAAAAGGTCCCCTGCGGACTGTTTTCCGGATATTATAAGGATAAGACCAAGACCGACGAGGTCTGGCACGACGGCTATTATCATACCGGCGATACGGCCTGGCGTGATGAAGACGGCTTTTATTGGTACGTCGGCCGTGTTGATGACGTCATAAAGTCTTCCGGCTACCGCATAGGGCCGTTTGAGATAGAAAGCGTAATAATGGAGCTTCCGTATGTGCTGGAGTGCGGCGTGTCCGCGGCGCCCGACCCGATACGCGGTCAGGTCGTCAAGGCAAGTATCGTGCTTGTTAAGGGCGTCGAGGGTACCGACGAGCTGAAAAAAGAAATTCAGAATTATGTCAAGGCCAACACCGCGCCCTATAAATACCCGAGGATAGTCGAGTTCAAAACCGAGCTGCCGAAGACTATCAGCGGTAAAATACAGCGCAATAAGCTTTAAACCGATAAAAAACGCTGTTATATAAAAAATATTGACAAACCTCTTTTGCTGTGATAAAATATATAAAACCATTAAAGGCGCTGACGAAGAGGGCGTTCGGTAAATGCTTTTAAGAGAGATGACGGCCGGTGCGAGTCATTAAAGCAGCTAAACGCTTGTAGCTTCCGAGCCGGAAGGAAGAAAGATTTTTTCAAGTAGAACCTTCCCGTGACTGCTGCGTTAATGCATAGGAATTGTATGATTCCAAGAGTGGCAGCGTTTTGCTGCAATTTGAGTGGTACCGCGGGTGTATAGATTTTCAGCGCTCGTCTCAAAGTCACAGCTTTGGGGCGAGCGCTTTTTCGCCCCTTACGTTAAAAAACGGACGGAGGAGATTTTTTTGAAACAGATAACAGGGCTTGATTTTAAAATCAGGGAAATAGCCGGGCGTATAAGGGAGCTGCGCGAGATAGAAAATCTGTCGGTCGAGCAGATGGCGGAAAAGACCGCGGTGACAAAAGAAGAATATCTTGCCTGTGAAAACGGCGAGAGCGACCTTAACTTTGCCTTTATTTACCGCTGTGCGCTGGCGTTTAACGTAGATGTCACCGATATAATCGAGGGCACAAGCCCCACCCTTAAATCCTATACGGTCACAAGGAGAGGCGAGGGGCAGCGCATTGAGCAGGCGCACGGCATGACATATTATAATCTGGCGTCTGCCTTTAAAAACCGTATTGCCGAGCCTCTGTATGTCAGGAGCGTTTACAGCGAGGAAGCGCAGCACCGCGATATCGAGCTTACCACTCATTCGGGGCAGGAATGCGACATCATAATCGACGGTCATTTGAAGGTACAGGTCGGCGGGCATAAAGAGGTATTAGGCCCCGGAGACAGCATTTATTACGACAGCTCGGCACCGCACGGAATGATTGCGGTGGAGGGAAAGGACTGCCTTTTCTATGCGATAGTGCTGAATCCTACCGGAGAGCCTATTCCGGAGCTTTCGGCGCCGGATACGTTTGCGGATGCCGGCACGTCAAAGCACGACGACAAGGACCGCATATATAAGAAATACATAGACGTTACCGAGGATGAAAACGGCACTCCCACCTCGATTGAATTCAGGAACATCGAGCATTTCAATTTCGCGTTCGACCTTGTCGACGCGCTGGCCGAAAAGGAGCCGGATAAGCTTGCGATGCTCCATGTCTCACGCGACAAGACCGAACGCCGCTTTACTTTTAAGGATATTAAAAAAGCGTCGGCTCAGTGCGCGAATTACTTTAAATCGTTAGGGATAAAAAAGGGCGACCGTGTGATGCTGGTGCTCAAACGGCACTATCAGTTTTGGTTTGCAATGCTGGGTCTCAATAAATTGGGCGCGATAGCCATTCCGGCAACAAATCAGCTTCAGGAGCACGATTTTGAATACCGCTTTAAAGCGGCGGGGGTAACGGCGATAATCTGCACGGCGGACGGCGATACCGCTCACCAGATAGATATAGCCGCCGAGGATTACCCCGAGCTTAAGCTCAAGCTGATTGTAAACGGCAAGCGCGAGGGCTGGCGCACCTTTGACGAGGAGTACACCCTTTACAGTACTCATTATAACCGCGCCGACGACGCGCCGGGCGGAGACGACCTGATGCTGATGTTCTTCACCTCGGGCACAAGCGGCTATCCGAAAATTGCGGCGCATAATTACAAGTACGCGCTCGGTCATTTCCATACGGCGAAATACTGGCACAATGTCGACCCGGACGGTCTTCATTTCACCATTTCCGACACCGGCTGGGCAAAGGCCATGTGGGGAAAGCTGTACGGACAGTGGCTTTGCGAGGCGGCAACCTTCGTTTACGATTTTGACCGTTTTGACGCGTCGGATATCCTGCCGATGTTTGCGAAATATCATATAACCACCTTCTGCGCTCCTCCCACAATGCTCAGGATGATGATAAAGCAGGATATTTCCAAATATGACTTTTCGTCGGTCAAGCATATGACAACCGCGGGCGAAGCGCTCAATCCCGAGGTTTACCGTCAGTTTGAAAAGGCGACGGGGCTTCAGATTTTAGAGGGCTTCGGCCAGAGCGAAAGCACCATGATAATCGGCAATATGACCGGCGCGCCGCATAAGATAGGCTCTATGGGCAAGCCGGCGCCGATATATAAGGTTGATATTCTCGATTCCGAAGGCAAGCCGGCGGATGTCGGCGAAACCGGAGAAATCGTCATAAATATCAAAGACGGCATCCCCTGCGGGCTTTCGGTCGGCTATTACGGCGACGAGGAAAAAACAAAGGAAACCTGGCACGACGGCTATTACCATACCGGCGATACCGCATGGCGTGATGAAGACGGCTTTTATTGGTATGTCGGCAGAATTGACGACGTTATCAAATCCTCCGGCTACCGTATAGGGCCGTTCGAGATAGAAAGCGTAATAATGGAACTGCCGTACGTTTTGGAATGCGGAGTATCGGCCGCTCCGGACCCGGTGCGCGGTCAGATAGTAAAGGCGAGCATTGTGCTGGTAGACGGTAAGGAACCGTCGGAAGAGCTTAAAAAGGAAATTCAGGATTACGTTAAGCACAGAACCGCGCCGTATAAATATCCGCGTATAGTAGTCTTCAGAGACAGCCTGCCTAAAACTACAAGTGGAAAAATTCAGCGGAATAAGTTATAATAGTCAGGGTGTTGAATATGAATTATAAAAGAATAACCCTGCTTTGCGGGCATTACGGCAGCGGCAAGACCAACGTTGCGCTTAATCTGGCTTTTGACCTAAAAAAGCAGTATGAAAAGGTTGCGATCGCCGATCTTGATATCGTAAACCCGTATTTCAGGACTAAGGACAGCGAGACGCTGCTTGAAAGGGCGGGAATACGGCTGATCTGCTCGGAGTACGCGGGCGGTAATCTCGATATACCCGCGCTGCCGCAGCAGATGTATTCCGTGACCGATGACAGGTCTCAGAAGGTAATACTCGATATCGGCGGCGACGACCGCGGAGCTTTGGCGCTCGGGCGGCTGGCGCCCGGCATACTCGGCGAAAACGATTACGAGATGCTTATGGTTATAAACTGTTACCGTCCGCTGACCCGTGACGCAAAGTCGACGTTAGAGGTAATGCGCGAAATCGAATACGCCGGGGGAATACCCTTTACCGGGCTGATAAACAATTCAAATCTCGGTGAGGAAACCGTACCCGAAACCGTGCTTGCGTCATGCGGGTATGCAGACGAGGTCTCGCGGCTGTCAGGCCTTCCGCTGCTTTTTACATCGGCGGAGCAAAGCATATACGAACAACTTAAAGGCAGGCTTGAGGGGCTGTTCCCGATTAAGCTGCAGCCTAAGATAAGCTGAATTTCAGAATAAAGGAGACAGAAAAAATGGCAAAGCTTACATTTAAAACCGACCTGTGCAAGGGCTGCGGACTGTGCGTTGACGCATGTCCGAAAAAGGTTCTTGCGCTGGCGGCCGACAAAATCAACAAAAAAGGGCATCACCCTGTTGAAGCGGTGCATGAGGAAGAATGTATCGCCTGCGCCTTCTGCGCGACGATGTGTCCCGACTGTATCATAAAAATCGAAAGGTAAGTGAAAAGCAATGGCAGATAAAGTTTTGATGAAAGGCAATGAGGCAATAGCCGAGGCTGCGATAATCGCCGGATGCCGTCATTATTTCGGCTATCCGATAACCCCGCAGACCGAGGTCGCGGCTTATATGTCCAAAAGAATGCCCAAGATAGGCGGGACATTTTTACAGGCCGAAAGCGAAATAGCCGCTATCAATATGGTTTACGGCGTTTCTTCGACAGGGCACAGGGTAATGACATCCTCCTCAAGCCCGGGAATTTCCCTTAAGGGAGAGGGGCTTTCGTATCTTGCGGGAGCGGATCTTCCGGCGCTGGTCGTAAACGTACAGCGCGGAGGCCCCGGTCTCGGAGGCATACAGCCTTCTCAGTCGGACTATTTCCAGGCCACCAAGGGCGCGGCGCACGGCGATTTCCATATGCTCGTTTTGGCTCCCTCGTCGGTGCAGGAAATGGCGGATATGACAGTAAAGGGCTTTGACCTTGCGGATAAATACCGTATGACCGTTATGATTCTGGCCGACGGCACAATGGGTCAGATGATGGAGCCGGTGTCCCTTGAATACGATATCAAGCCGCCGGTAGAAAAGCCGTGGGCTGTGACCGGAACTAAGCTTCAGAGAAAGCACAATATAATCAATTCGCTGTCGCTGGTTCCCGAGGAGCTTGAGAAGTTCAATTTCGAGCGCTATGAGAGATACAGGCAGATTGAGGAAAACGAGGTCATGTATGAGGAATATATGATGGATGACGCCGAAATCTGCATAGCCGCTTTCGGTATTGCGGCGCGCGTTTCAAAGAACGCCATAACCGAAGCCCGCAGAAAGGGCATTAAGGCGGGCATGATAAGGCCGATTACCCTTTGGCCCTTCCCGAAGGCCCCGTTCAGAAAAGCGGCCGAAAGCGTAAAGCAGTTTATTTCTGTCGAGCTTTCGATGGGTCAGATGATAGAGGATGTAAAGCTTGCGACCGAATGTAAGGTCCCGGTCACTCTCTGCAACCGCGCGGGCGGTATGATACCGTCTCCCGATATGGTGCTTGAGGCGATCAAGAAAGCTGCAAACGGAGGTGCAGAATAATGGTAGTATTTGATAAACCGCATTCATTGGCAGACGTGCCGCTGCATTATTGCCCCGGCTGTACTCACGGTATTGTCCACCGCCTAGTGGCCGAGGTCATAGACGAGTTAGGGATAGAGGGCAAAACGGTCGGTATTGCGCCGGTCGGCTGCTCGGTTATGGCTTACGATTATTTTAACTGCGATATGATAGAGGCCGCTCACGGGCGTGCTCCGGCAGTGGCTACCGGCGTAAAGCGCGCCGAGCCCGACAATATTGTGTTTACATATCAGGGCGACGGTGACCTTGCGTCGATAGGAATGGCGGAAACCGTACATTCGGCGGCGAGAAACGAAAATATAACCGTTATATTCATTAACAACGCGATATACGGCATGACCGGCGGTCAGATGGCTCCGACCTCCCTTCCGGGCCAGGTCACCCAGACTTCTCCCTACGGCCGCGACGTAAAGCTTTGCGGCTTTCCGATCAAGGTCTGTGAAATGCTCGCCCAGCTGGACGGCGCGGAATACCTTGAGCGCGTGGCGGTAAACAATGTCAAAAATGTAAAGAACGCCAAAAAAGCCATCAAGAAGGCTTTCCAGAACCAGATAGACGGCAAGGGCTTTTCACTTGTCGAGGTTATTTCAAGCTGCCCGACCAACTGGGGTCTTACGCCTCAGAAGGCGCTTGAATGGATAGATGAAAAGATGATTCCTTATTATCCGCTCGGCGTATATAAGGACCGTTCAGCCAAGGAGGAAGAGTAATGAGCACGACACAGTTTTTGTTTGCCGGCTTCGGCGGCCAGGGAATACTTTTTGCAGGCAAATTCGCGGCCTATAAAGGGCTTACCGACAATAAGCAGGTAAGCTGGCTGCCCTCCTACGGGCCGGAGATGCGCGGCGGCACGGCATCCTGCTCGGTAATTATCAGCGATGAGCCGGTAGGTTCCCCGATAGTTTCACGCCCGGATGTGCTGATCGCTATGAATCTTCCGTCGCTGGACCGCTATGAGGACGCGGTTGCTACAGGCGGCACGATATTTGTGGACTCGACCCTTATCGAAAGAAAGGTTAAGCGCGAGGATGTGGCGGTATACTATATTCCGGCCACACGTCTTGCAAGCGAGAACAATATGCCTACCCTTGCCAATATGATAATTATGGGCAAGATTTTAAAGGTAATGAACGATTTCGGCGAGGAAAGCGTAAACGCAGCGCTTAAAAAGGTAATATCCGCTAAGCACGCCGATATGCTCGAGGTAAACCTCAGGGCGCTCCAGATAGGCGCCGAGGCATAAAGGAGACTTTAAAATGGAAATAAAAATCACTAAAACCGATTGCCCTAAGGAAAAGCCGGACAGCGCGACCCTGGGCTTCGGAAAAATCTTTACCGACCACATGTTTATGATGGATTATTCTGCCGGCAGGGGCTGGCATGACGCAAGGATAATCCCGTTCCAGAATATTTCTATTCATCCGGCCTCTACGGTGCTTCATTACGGCTCCGAAATTTTCGAGGGCCTTAAAGCCTATCGCCGCGAGGACGGCGTTGTGCAGCTTTTCCGCCCGATCGAAAACGTGCGTCGTATGAACAATTCCGCTGAAAGGCTCTGCCTGCCGCAGATTCCCGAAGATGACGCTATGCAGATTCTCGAAACCTTTGTGAGCCTCGAGCAGGACTGGACGCCTTCCGCTCCCGGCACCTCGCTTTATCTGCGTCCGTTTATGTACGGCAACGATGAATCGCTCGGGGTCCATGCCGTGCAGAATGCTACATATGTTATAATCGCGTCTCCGGTCGGCAGCTATTATAAAGAGGGTATAAATCCGGTTAAAATTATGATAGAGGACGAAGATGTCCGCGCCGTGCGCGGCGGCACAGGCTATGCGAAATGCGGCGGAAACTACGCCGCCAGCAACCGTGCGGGCCAGCGCGCCGAGGAAAAGGGATATTCGCAGGTTCTGTGGCTTGACGGTGTAGAGCGCAGGTATATCGAAGAGGTCGGCGCTATGAACGTTATGTTCAAGATAAACGGCGAGATCGTCACCCCCGCGCTTACCGGTTCGATACTTCCCGGTATTACCCGCAAATCCTGTATCGAGGTATTAAGGGATGAGGGCTATACCGTAAACGAACGGCTTCTGAGCGTTGATGAGCTTGGCGAGGCGCTTAAGAACGGTATCCTTGAGGAGGCATGGGGCTGCGGAACCGCGGCGGTAGTTTCCCCGATAGGCGAGCTTTGCTATAAGGGTACTAAATACATCATAAATAACGGCGAGATCGGCAAGGTGACTCAGCACCTTTACGATACCCTTACCGGTATCCAGTGGGGTAAAATCGAAGATACTCGCGGCTGGACATATCCGATAAAATGAATCTTCTTCCCCGAAAGCCTTTTCGGGGAATTTTTATATTATCTGTATAAAAAGTAGATTCGACAGGAAATAACCGTAAAAATCTCTTTATTAAATAGGGTAAACCGTAAGCGCTGAAAAATGTTAATATTTTTCTTCCGTTTGGAAATAATATGTAAAAACGGAGGTAAAGATATGAAACGACGCACAACGGTAAAAATACTTTCATTCTGTACTGCGGCGGTGCTGGCGGCGGCCGGATTCGCCGTAAAATCGCATATGGAGCTTAAGAAATACCGGCTGGAAATTCAGAACGGATATTCCCGTTCGCTCGACGAACTGGGGGCGAGCGTCAACAATATCTCGTTGATTCTCGAAAAGGCGGAATTTGCCACAACCCCTAAGCATATAAGCAACATTGCCAATAAGCTTTTGATTGAAGCCGAGAACGCCAAGTCCGCGCTTGCCCAGCTGCCGGCGGGCGGTGAGGAACTGACCGTACTCAACAGATTTCTTTCGCAGGTCGGTAATTATGCTGTTTCGGTTGCAAAAAGCTTGGCGTCGGGCGGAACGCTTGATAATGCGGTAAGCGACAATATGGCTGTATTACGCGATACGGCGCAGAAGGTGGCTTTGGCGGTAAGCAATTCGCAGATAACCTATAATAATCTTGACTACTGGGCGGAGGAGCTTGACCGTGAGCTTGACGGCGCCGTTGATTCCGAAACGCTTGCCGGTTCGCTCGGCGAGCTGGAGGAAAGCCTTTCCGACTATCCAAAGCTTGTATATGACGGCCCGTATTCCGACCATATACTGGAAAAGGAACCCGCGATGATAAAAGACGCGGAGCATGTGAGCGAAAGCGAGGCGCTGGAGACCGCCGCCGAAACTGCGGGAGTCAGCCGCAGCGAGCTTGTTTCGGACGGCCTGCAGGAGGGCTCTATACCCGCCTACCGCTTTTCAAATTCGTCGGTTAGCGTAACGGTCAGCCGCAGCGGAGGATATGCCGTTTATATGCGTAAAAACCGCACGGTGGGCGACAGTATTTTAAGCTACGGGCAGGCGCTTGACAAGGCGAAAAGGTATCTGGAAAGAATCGGTATGAAAAGCTTCTGTGAGACCTATTATTTTACCGACGAGGGCGTCTGCGTAATAAATTTTGCTTATCTTGACGGGAAAACCATATGCTATACCGACCTTGTAAAGGTGGGCGTTGCGATGGACAGCGGAGAGATTATGCTGTATGAGGCGAGCGGATATCTCACCAATCATACCGAGCGGGCGTTTGAAACTCCCGCGGTCACAGAAGAAAAAGCGGCGGAAATCGTAAGCCCGAAACTGAAAATAAGAGAGACCGCGCTGGCGCTCATACCTACCGAAAGCGGCGGCGAGGTGCGCTGCTATGAGTTTGTCTGCGTTTCCGAGGCCGAGCAGGATGTGCTGATGTATATCAATGCCGTAACACTTGAGGAAGAGGATATACTGATACTTCTTAAAAGTGACGGCGGCACGCTTGTAAAATAATACTTGATTTTTTATCCGTTTTATGTTAGAATAATTGAGCATTTGATTTCACCCGAGCCTTACGGGTGGGTTCATTGCCGAAAATTCGACATTGAAGCGGGCGGTCCTCTTCCCCACGGCGGGTATGAACGTCTGAAATATTTTAAGGAGGAAGAAAAATGGACGTAATCAAGGAATTAACGGCTGAACAGCTTAAAAACGACGTTCCCGAAATTCTTATCGGCAGCACCGTTAAAGTGCACGTAAGAATAAAGGAAGGCGAAAAGGAAAGGATTCAGGTGTTCGAAGGCACCGTTATCGCCAAGAACAACAGCGGTATATCAGAGACCTTCACCGTCCGCCGCGTTTCATACGGCGTGGGCGTTGAGCGCGTATTCCCGGTACATTCGCCGAGCGTCGCGAAGATCGAGCTTGTCCGCAAGGGCCAGGTCCGCAGAGCAAAGCTTTATTATCTGCGTGACAGGGTCGGCAAGGCGGCCAAGGTCAAAGAGCTTATCGGTTAATAAGGCAGTAAAATGGGGGCGGGTTATTTTAACGCGTCCCCGTTTTGCATTAAGAACGGAGAGAAAGGTATGGATGATAGGGAAATCCTCGGCAAGTCCGGGGGCTTTGTAGTAGATACCGGCTTTGCAGAACATACGCCCGATACCGAAACTCATAATGAAAATTCCCGCGTCAAAGAAGTTTTTGAATGGCTCGATGTGCTGACGACGGCGATAATCGCGGTGGTCGTCGTCTTCAGCCTGCTGTTCCGCGTCGCTACGATAGACGGCGAATCAATGGAAAGAACGCTTTTTTCAAACGATAAGGTTATAATAACCAATCTTGCCTATGAGCCGAAATTCGGCGATATCGTGGTTATTTCCCGCAATGCGGATAATTCGGTTGAGAGCGTCGGCAGCAGCGATATGCCCATAATAAAACGCGTTATAGCTGTCGGCGGCCAGACGGTGGATATAGATTTTGAAAGCGGAATTGTTTCGGTAGACGGCACTCCGCTTGACGAGCCTTATGCCAATACCCCCACCAACCGGTATTATGATATCGAGTTTCCTGTATACGTGCCGGAGGGGTATATTTTCGTTCTCGGCGATAACCGCAACGATTCGCTGGACAGCCGCGCTTCGCAGATAGGCGAGAACGGGCTTATAGACACGCGCTACGTGCTGGGCCATGCAGTGCTCAGAATATTTCCGTTTGATAAAATAGAGTGGCTTGGATAATGAGTGAAATGCAGAATATACAGTGGTTTCCCGGGCATATGGCGAAGACAAGGCGCAAAATCAAAGAGATTCTGCCGCTTATTGACGCGGTGGCGGAAATTGTCGACGCCCGCATACCTTCAAGCTCGCGCAACCCTGAGCTTGAAAGCCTGATTGCCGGAAAGCCTCATATAATACTTCTCAATAAATGCGATATGGCTGATCCGTCGGTGACCGCCGAATGGACAGAGCATTATAAGTCTCAGGGTATTTGCGCCATAGCGGTGGACTGTAAAAGCGGAAAAGGGCTTTCGGCTTTTAAAAGCTCTGTCCTTACCGCACTGTCGGATAAGCTCGCGGCCTACCGTGAAAAGGGTATGGTCGGCAAGCCGTTAAGAATAATGGTCGTAGGTATACCCAACGTCGGTAAATCCTCATTTATCAACCGCATAGCGGGCGGCGGAAAGGCTAAGGTTGAAAACCGTCCCGGCGTCACGCGCGGTAATCAGTGGTTTACAATCGGCAAACAGCTTGAGCTTTTAGACACGCCCGGTGTTTTATGGCCTAAATTTGAGGATAAAACCGTGGGCGAGCGGCTTGCCTTTACCGGAGCGGTCAAGGACCGTATACTTGATACCGAGCTTCTGGCGGTAAGGCTGCTTGAACTGCTTGCCGCTTATTATCCGCAGCTGCTGACCGCCCGTTACGGCGAGCTGGATTTTGACGGCGACGGCTATGACCTTTTGTGCCGGATAGGCAAAAAGCGCGGTATGGTCATACGCGGCGGGGAGACAGACACCGAACGCGCGGCAAACATGCTGTTAGAGGAATACCGCAGCTGCAAAATAGGGAAAATATCTTTGGAAAGGGTAGAGAAAAATGCCTGATTACCAATATGAGAAAGCCGCCTTACTGCGCGGCTTTAACTGTATCTGCGGTGTAGACGAGGCGGGGCGGGGCCCGCTTGCAGGTCCGGTTTGCGCGGCGGCGGTGATACTTCGTCCGGATACCGTTATAGAGGGGCTCGACGATTCCAAAAAGCTTACCGAAAAGAAGCGCGAGGCGCTGTTTGATATTATAAAAGAAAAGGCTGAGGCATACGCCGTTGCCTTCGGAACGCCGGAGGAAATCGAGCGCTTCAATATTCTGGAGGCAACCTTTATCGCGATGAACCGTGCGGTGGAAGCACTGACGGTAAAGGCGGATTATGCGATTATTGACGGAAACAGGGCGCCGGGAAATATAAAAATCCCCTGCGAGACCGTTGTAAAGGGTGATTCAAAATCCATGTCTGTGGCGGCGGCGTCGGTGCTTGCCAAGGTCACGCGTGACCGTCTGATGCTGGAATACGATAAAAAATACCCGCAGTATAACTTTAAAAAGCATAAGGGCTACGGCACTAAGGAGCATATTGAGCTTTTACATAAATTCGGCCCGTGCGAGATACACAGGCTTTCATTTTTGAAAAATATTTTGGGGTGATCGGATTGTCAGGCGCAGAGACCGGCAAAACCGGTGAGCGCATGGTGGCGGAATATATGCGCTCAAAAGGGCTTGCGGTAATAAGACAAAACTATCATTCTCGGTTCGGTGAAATCGACATAATCGCCGAGTCGGCGGAATATATAATCTTTACAGAGGTTAAGACCCGCCGTGAAAACAGCATCGTTTCCCCTGCCGAGGCGGTTGACGCGTCTAAACGGCGCAGGATTATGCTTACTGCCGAGGATTTTCTCTCTAAATTCGAAACGGAGCTCCAGCCGAGATTCGATGTGGCAGAGGTGACGGTTTACCGCAAAAAAGGCGGCGGCGACGGGTACAGGCTCAATTATATAAAAAACGCTTTTTAAAGGCAGGTGGCGGCAGTGGATTATTTTGACCTTCACTGCGATACTCCGTATGAGTGCTTTTTTAAGTCGCAGGGCTTTTATAAAAACAGTCTCGCTGTTTCGGGCAGGGCCGGCAGGCGCTTTGAGCGGTGGAAGCAGGTTTTTGCCGTGTGGATAAAAGACGACGCCGAAAACCCGTTCGGGCTTTACAGGAATATTATGTCGGATTTTAAGTCTAAGCTTGACGGAAAGCCTGAAAATCTTACGCCGCTGTTTTCGGTTGAGGGCGGAGCGGTCATTGAAGACGACTCCGACCGCGTTTATGAGCTGAAAAAGGACGGCGTGAAATTTCTGACGCTCACCTGGAACGGTGAAAACCGAATTGCCGGCGGCAGTATGACCGATGCCGGACTTACGGAATTCGGGAAAGAGGTTATTGAAAAGCTTAACCGAGCGGGGATGGCCTGCGACCTTTCACATCTCAACGACAAGAGCTTTTATGCGGCGGCGGAGCTGGCGGAAAGGCCGCTTGCCACCCATTCAAACTGCCGTGCGGTCTGCGGCGCTCCGCGGAATCTGACCGACGGACAGTTAAAGCTTATCGCCGGACGCGGCGGCATAGTGGGACTTTGCTTTTATCCGCTTTTTTTGGGCGGAGACGTTTACGAAAAGCTTTATGAAAATATCTGCCATATGCTTGATTTAGGGCTTGAAAACAGCATTTCGATAGGCTCGGATTTTGACGGAGCGGATATGGATCCGCGGCTTTGCGGAATTTACGATGTGCCGAAGCTTTACCGCTTCCTGCGCAGGAAAGGGCTGGATGCTCCGCTGCTTGAAAAAATATTCTATCAGAACGCGGAAAATTTTCTTGAAACCTTTGACAAAAGCAAGGTATTATAATAAAATAATTAAAGATGTTTAAATTAGGAGTAACCGTTATGAATTATATCAGCACCAGAGATAAATCGGTAAAGGTAACCGCTGCCGAGGCTATTGCGCAGGGAATTTCGGCCGAGGGCGGGCTTTTTGTGCCCGACACCTTTCCGCTTTTCGGGGAAAAGGATTTTGAAACGCTTGCGCAGCTTGATTACAAAGGCAGGGCAAAATATGTTTTAAAGCGTTTTCTTAATGATTTTACCGATAAGGAAACCGACCTTTGCGTAGAGGGCGCTTATACCGGAAGCTTTGAGGATGAGCAGCCGGCTCCGCTGGCTCTTTTGGGTGATAATACCTATATTTTGGAGCTTTGGCACGGTCCCACCTGCGCCTTTAAGGATCTGGCGCTCCAGCTTTTGCCGTATCTGCTGACTACGTCGGCAGGGAAGGTATCTGCCGGCAAGAAGACTGTTATACTCGTCGCCACCTCTGGCGATACAGGTAAAGCGGCGCTCGAGGGCTTCCGTGATGTTCCCGATACCGAGATAATCGTTTTTTATCCGAGCGACGGCGTCAGCCGGATGCAGAAGCTGCAAATGGATTCTCAAAAAGGCGGCAATGTGCATGTATTCGCTATAAAGGGCAATTTTGACGACGCCCAGTCCGGCGTTAAAAAGATATTCACCGATAATTCGGTTAAGCAGAAGCTGGCCGAAAACGGCATGAGGTTTTCTTCCGCAAATTCGATAAACTGGGGCAGGCTCGCGCCGCAGATTGTTTATTATGTATCGGCCTACTGCGACCTTTTAAAGCGCGGGGAAAATCTGGAAAACGGCTTTAATGTCGCGGTGCCTACGGGTAATTTCGGCAATATACTCGCGGCCTATTACGCCAGGAAAATGGGTGTCCCGATAAACCGTCTTATCTGTGCCTCCAACGCGAATAACGTGCTTACCGATTTTATAAGGACCGGAAAATACGACCGCAACCGTGAATTTTATACTACCGTTTCTCCGTCTATGGATATTCTGATATCAAGCAATCTCGAAAGGATGCTTTTTGAGCTTTGCGGCAATGACGATACCGCTGTGGCAAAGCTGCAGAAGGATCTTGCCGAGACCGGCGTGTTTACAGTCGGTGATGAGATGAAGAATAAGATAAATGAGCTTTTCTGGGGCGGCTGCTGCGACGATAAAGCCACGCTTGAAACGATAGGGGCGCTTTTCGGGAAGTACGGCTACCTTTGCGATACCCATACGGCTGTGGCTGTAAACGTTTACGGGCAGTATAAAGCCGCCACCGGCGACACAAGACCGGCAGTAATCGCCTCCACAGCGTCGCCTTATAAGTTCGCCGACAGCGTGCTCTCAGCCGTTTCCGACAGAAAGGCCGATACCGATTTCGGCAATGTCCGTCTGCTTTCAGAGCTTACTTCAACCCCGGTTCCCGCCCCGATAAAGGCGCTGGAAAATGCCGAGGTGCGTTTCGGCGATGTCTGCACAAAGGATGAAATTCTTAAAGAGGTATATGCCGCTTTGGGAATAAAATAAAAAAATATCCGGCTTTTAAAAGCCGGATATTCCGTTTTGAAAAGGCTTTTACTTTGCTTTGAAGGTATCGCAGCAGGTATCCGTACAGCAGGAAGCCTCTCCGTGTCCAACTTGAATTTTGCCCGCAGAGCAGGTGTTTTCCATTGTGTGGTATACACAGTTCTTAACATCGCACGCTACGCACTGTTTGGTTTCACATTTGCAGTCTGACAAATAAATCAAGTCCTTTCCGACCCCTTTGGCGGGTCAAGCTTATTATGTGCAGAAGCTTTTAAATTATCCTATGAAAGGTGAGTGACTTCAATAAGTATTTACGCCATATCTGATTTGCATTTGTCTTTCGGCGCCGATAAGCCTATGAATATATTCCGCGGCTGGGATAATCATACAGAACGGCTTGCCGCCGCCTGGAAACGCCTTGTCGGCGAAAACGATACCGTTGTGCTTCCGGGGGATTTTTCATGGGCGCTTAAGCTTGAAGACACTCAAAAGGATTTTGAATTTTTGGAGTCTCTTCCCGGCAGAAAGCTTCTTATCAAGGGGAATCACGATTTGTGGTGGAGCACGTCTAAAAAACTTCATGAATTTTTTGCTGAAAAAAATTTTGATTCGGTAGATATAATTTACAATAACTGCGCCGTCGCGGGCGGCTTTGCGGTTGCGGGCACGCGCGGCTGGTTTTATGACGCCGGGGCGGCCGATAAGGTTCTGGCGCGTGAGGCGGGGAGACTTGAAGCTTCGCTTTCCGCCGCCGAAAAAACCGGACTGCCGGTATTAGTGTTTCTCCATTATCCTCCGGTATACGGCGGAGCGGTCTGTGAGGAAATATTCAGCGTCATTAAACGGTACGGAATAAGAAAAGTATATCACGGACATATCCACGGCGCGGGCTTTAACAATGCCGTATCGGAGTATGACGGCGTAGAGTTTAAGCTTATATCGTGCGATTGCGTTGATTTCACTCCGGTTTTTGTGGACTGATATATATATATTGACTAAATTTATAAATGTTTTAAAAAATATATAGAAATTATTTTTTCTGTATGATATAATATTATGAACTATTGTAGAACGGGTAAAGTGCTTTTACAAAGGCCTTTATTTAGTTTATGCGGAGGTATAAAAATGAGCTTGAAAGAAACAAAAAAGGTTGATACCAACAGATATCAGCTTGAGATCACCGTGGACGGCGAAAAGTTCCGTGAGGCTATCAGGGAGGCCTATAAAAGAAACGGCAAAAAAATCAGCGTTCCCGGCTTTAGAAAGGGAAAGGCGCCCTTGCATATCGTAGAGACCTTCTACGGCGCGGAGATATTTTTTGAGGATGCTCTTAACCTGCTTTATAACGACCTTATTGACGATGCTATCAAAGAGTCCGGCCTTAAGGTTATAAACGATAAAATGGATTTTGACCTTGTCTCCATTTCCAAGGAGGACGGCGCTGATTTCAAGGTAACTCTTACCACATATCCGGAAATCGAAATCGGCGAATATAAGGGTCTTAAGGCGGAAAAGACGGCGGTCAAGGTCGACGCTGCCGAGGTTAACGCAGAGATTAACGCTATGGCCGAGCGCAACGCGCGTATGGTTTCGGTTGAAGACCGTGCAGCCGCTAAGGGCGATACCGTTGTTATCGATTTTGAGGGCTTTCAGGACGGCAAGGCCTTTGAGGGCGGTAAGGCCGAGGGACATTCGCTTGAGCTCGGCTCCGGTCAGTTTATTCCCGGCTTTGAGGATCAGATAATCGGCAAAAATATAGGTGATGAGTTCGACGTAAACGTTACCTTCCCGGAGGAATACGGTGCTAAGGAGCTTGCCGGCAAGGACGCAGTCTTTAAAGTAAAGCTTCACGAGATAAAGGTACGTGAGCTGCCTGCCGTTGACGATGAGTTTGCCAAGGATGTCAGTGAATTCGATACCTTAAAGGAGCTTAAGGCGGACTTAAAGAAAAAGGCGCTTGAGCGCAAACAGAAGGCAGCCGACGAAGCGGTTGAAAACGCGCTTGTTCAGCAGATAGTTGACAGCATCAAGGGCGAAATTCCCGAGGCTATGTTTGAAAACCGTCTTAATCAGAGCGTTGATGAGTTTGCTTACCGTTTACAGTCACAGGGTCTTAACCTTGAAACCTATCTTAAATACACAAATTCCAATATTGATGATTTTAAAAAGACCTTCCGTCCTCAGGCCGAGGCTCAGGTCAAATACCGCTTGGCGCTTGAAAAAATCGTTGAGCTTGAAAATATTACAGCCGATGAAAAGGACATCGCCGAGCAGTATGAAAAGATGGCGAAGGATTACGGCATAGAGGTCGACAGGGTAAAGGCGGCTGTTCCTGAGGAGGAGATAGCCAAGGATCTGGCGGTCGGCAAGGCAATAGACTTTATTAAAGAAAATGCCGTTATAACCGAGGCTGAACCCAAAAAGGAAGAGGAAAAAGCAACGGCTAAAAAAACTACTGCCAAAAAGACGGCAGCTAAAAAGCCGGAGCCCGAAAAGAAAGATAACTGATTATAATTTGTCTTTTCGGTCTATAATCATATTGAGCTTAGTTTGGCGCAGCGCTTGCCATAAAAGCGCAGATTTCGGAGGCAGTTATGTTGGATATGAGTTTAGTACCTTACGTGGTTGAACAGACAAGCCGCGGAGAGCGTTCCTATGATATATTCTCCAGGCTTTTAAACGACCGTATTATAATGCTCAGCGAGGAAGTGAACGACGCTTCCGCAAGCGTGATAATCGCGCAGATGCTGTATCTTGAGGGGCAGGATCCGGATAAAGACATAAGCTTTTACATCAACAGTCCGGGCGGAGCGGTAACCGCGGGAATGGCTATTTATGATACTATGCAGTATATCAAGTGTGATGTCAGCACTATATGCATGGGTCTTGCGGCGAGCATGGGCGCGTTTCTTCTGGCGGCAGGCACTAAGGGCAAGCGTTTTGCGCTGCCCAACAGTGAGATTATGATTCACCAGCCGCTCGGTCAGGCGCAGGGTCAGGCTACAGATATTCTGATTCACGCGCGTCAGATAGAAAAAATACGCACCAATATAAACACTATTCTTTCTGAAAAGACCGGTAAATCCTATGAAGAAATTGCCCGCGACACCGAGCGTGACAACTTTATGTCTGCGGCCGAGGCAGCTGAATACGGCCTTATTGATAAGGTAATTACACACAGATAGAGGTAAACCGATGCCTAACGATAACGATAACGATAACGAGATACGCTGTTCGTTCTGCGGGAAAACGCAGGACGAGGTCACCCGCCTTGTCGAGGGGCCGGGCGTATACATTTGCGACGGCTGCATAGAGTTTTGCAACACCCTGCTTTTCGAGGATGAAAATGTCGCAAGGAAGAATTCAAGGTCTAAAGCAAAGGATAAAGAATTTGTGCTTCCCAAGCCGCAGGAAATTAAGGCACAGCTCGATATGTATGTAATCGGGCAGGAGGAGGCCAAAAAGACCCTTGCAGTCGCGGTTTACAATCATTACAAGCGTATTTTCAAAAATGACGACAGCGATGTTGAGCTTAATAAGAGCAATGTGCTGATGTTAGGCCCGACAGGCGTGGGAAAGACTCTGCTGGCACAGACGCTTGCAAGAACGCTTGATGTTCCTATTGCGATCACCGATGCTACAACTCTTACCGAAGCGGGCTATGTCGGAGAGGACGTCGAAAATATTCTTCTGCGGCTGATTCAGGCCGCTGATTACGATATCGAAAAGGCGGAGCGCGGAATTATCTATGTCGATGAGATTGACAAGATAGCGCGTAAATCCGAAAATGCCTCCATAACCCGTGATGTCAGCGGCGAGGGAGTGCAGCAGGCGCTGCTGAAAATACTTGAGGGTACGGTTTCCAACGTACCTCCTCAGGGCGGACGCAAGCATCCGCAGCAGGATTTTATACAGATAGATACAACCAATATTCTGTTTATCTGTGCCGGCGCGTTTGACGGCATTGAAAAGGTTATAGAGCGCCGTATAGGGGGCAGCAGCCTCGGCTTCGGCGCAGACGTCAAGTCGCCTAAAAGCCGCGAGGCTCAGGCGGCGGCGATGACGGCTACTCACCAGGATCTGGTTAAATTCGGCTTGATACCCGAGCTTGTAGGCAGACTTCCGGTTATTACTTCACTAAAGGCCATGGATAAC
>USHL01000004.1 GCA_900554525.1 uncultured Oscillospiraceae bacterium
ACTCAGGTCTGCTGCCGCAGCTTCGATAATTTAAGGCTTGCGGCAAGATACTATGACTGCAATTCCCAAAAAACGGTAATACTTTTCCATGGATACCGTTCCTCCGCAAAGCGCGACTTTTCCTGTGCTGTCAAATTGTATTATGAAGACGGCTGCAACGTCCTGCTGGTAGACCAGCGAAGTCATGGGAAAAGCGAGGGCAGGCTCATAACCTTTGGGGTCAAGGAGCGCCGCGACGTGCTGAGCTGGGTGGATTATGCTCTTGAAAATACAGCCACCTCGGAAATATATCTCAGCGGGATGTCTATGGGGGCTACTACCGTACTGCTTGCTGCGGGTCTTCCTCTGCCTGAGAACGTAAAGGGGATAATCGCCGACTGCGGCTTTACTTCACCTGTTTCGATAATCAAAAAGGTGGCACGGCAGGCCTTCAGGATAAACGCCGGCATATTTATTCCGTTTATGAATCTGCTGTGCAGGGCTTTCGGAGGCTTCAGCCTTTACGGTATATCCACAACTGAAGCTTTGGCTGATTCAAAGATACCGGTGCTTTTTATTCATGGCCTGAACGACAATTTTGTGCCATGCGACATGAGCCGCGCGGCTTATGAAAAAGCCGGCTGTGAAAAGGTTATACTGCTTATAGAAGGGGCAGGGCACGGTATGAGCTATCTTGTCGATACGGCGCGTGTCAAAAATGCCATAGAGATGTTTTTGACTGCTCACGGTTAAATATGGTCGCTTTGCTTAAAAAAGGAATAAATGCTTGTTTATTATATGAAAATATAAAAATAAAGACAAATCTGTGTTGACTTTTTATCCGATAAATAATACAATAATAATATAAGAAATAAAGGAGTGCCGCAATGAAAAAGTCAGTTAAATTTTCAGCTTTTTTTCTTTCGCTTTTATTGGTACTGTCTGTTTCTGCGTGCAGTCCGGTAGACAGGGATTACGGCGTTGAAAGCAGTGCGCCGTCAACTGTTAGCAATAAGACGGTGAAAAAGGCTGACGACAGCATAAGCCGTCCGGCTATTATGTCTTCAGACAGAGTAATGTCGCAGTTTGTCGATATCAGTGTTTTTGACGAAGAAAACTATGCACAGGTATATCTCGGCAAGAAATTTGAGTTCCGGGTGAGCTATGCCGGCGATGAATTTACCGTTCCCACTACCATTGCCGCCCTTGAACGCAAGGGCTGGAAGCTGGTGGAGGACAGTCAGCACAACGAAGAATCGCTGGTTTATGCCTGCGATTCGGTGGAGGCGGTCTTTACCGATGAAAACGGCGCAGAGATTAAAGCACTCTTTTTCAATCCTACTAACAGCTCGGTTAAGCTTGAAAAGTGCAATATAGTTAAATTTAAAATCGAAAATAATTTTTATGCAGATACCGAAAATTATGATGAGTTTAACGTAAACGGTCTTAACAATAAGATGGCGATAACCGACGTCATAGAAACCCTCGGCACTCCGTCGCATTTTTACGGTATTTCGCCGGATAATTATTATCTTGATTATTTTATTTCGGAAGACGACCGCCGCAACGGAATCACGGTATATATCAATCCGACTGACGATGCGGTAACCGCTGTTGAATTCTCATATTACAAATAAAGCTGCCGGCTGTCCTGTCTATGCGGGGCAGCCGTTGTTTGAATTACGGAGGAACAGAATGAAAGATTTTAAAAGCTTTTTGCCGGCGGATATTCTGCTGCCGAAAAACGGGTTTGAAAAATGGGCGGTCATAGCCTGCGATCAGTTCACGTCGGAGCCGGAATATTGGGAAGAGACTGCGCGTATTACGGCAGGAGAGCCTTCGGCCCTCAATATCATATTACCGGAGGTATATCTCGAAAAGGACAACACAAAGCGGATAGATAAAATAAACCGCACTATGGAAGATTATCTTTCTGGCGGGGTATTTGAAGAATATAAAAATACATATGTTTATACCGAGCGAACGGTCACAGGAGGAGCGGTGCGCCGAGGAATTGTCGGGCTTATCGACCTTGAGGACTACAGCTATGAAAAGGGCGCAAAGAGCCTTATACGCGCTACCGAGGAAACGGTAATCGAAAGGATACCGCCGAGGGTGGAGATACGCCGCGGTGCCTCACTCGAGCTGCCGCATATAATGCTGCTGATAGACGACCCTGAAGGTACGGTAATAGAGCCGCTGGCGGCCAGATGCGGGGAATTTGAAAAGCTTTACGATTTCGAGCTTATGCAGAACGGCGGCCATATAAAAGGCTGGAGACTCGACTGCACTGCCGCCGGAGCAGTGAACGATGCGCTGGCGGGGCTTATCTCAGGCAGTGACGACAGGCTGCTTTTCGCGGTGGGCGACGGCAACCATTCTTTAGCTGCGGCAAAAGAGTGTTACCGGCTTAATAAAAACGGTAAATCCCGTTATGCGCTGGTTGAGGCGGTAAACATTCACGACCGTTCACTTGAGTTTGAGCCTATTTACCGCGTTATGTTCGGTGTAAGTCCGCAGGAAGTGATAGACGGATTTTTAGCCTCGCGGGGAGGAGAATATTTCGGCGCTGACGCGCAGAAATTCACCTGCATTTACGCGGGCGGAGAAAGAGAAATTTCCGTTAAACCGTCCGGAAAGCTGTGTGTTGCCACGCTGCAGGCGTATATAGACTGTTATTTAAAGCAAAACCGAGAAGCACAGGTCGATTACATACATGGGGAAGAAAGCGTAAGGTCGCTTTGCAAAAGGGAAAATGCCGTTGGATTTATTTTTAAGGGTATGGAAAAATCTGAGCTTTTCGACGCGATAAGACAGGACGGCTCTTTGCCGCGCAAGACCTTTTCGATGGGACACGCAAATGATAAGCGGTATTATCTTGAATGCCGTTCGCTTAAATGAGCATCAGGCAATATGAACAAATAATAAAAGCTCCGTATCATTGAGATACGGAGCTTTTGCTTTTAATTATCGGTTATTTTATAAGTGATTCTCCTGTCATTTCCTTCGGCTGTTCAAGACCTAAAAGCTTGATTATAGTAGGAGAAATATCGCACAGCCTGCCGCCGGAGCGCAGCTCGCAATCCTTTCCGATTACCGCGAAAGGCACGGGATTGGTTGTGTGCGCGGTAAAGGGTGAGCCATCGGTATCGAGCATGCGGTCGGCGTTTCCGTGGTCGGCGGTAAGCAGCATTATACCGTTCATTTTGCGGGTAGAATCCTCTACTCTGCCGACGCAGGTATCAACTGTTTCCACCGCTTTGACAGCGGCGTTGAAAACACCGGTGTGTCCGACCATATCGCAGTTTGCGAAGTTAAGAATAACAACGTCGTATTTGCCTGATTCAATAGCCTCGCAGACCTTGTCGCAAACCTCAACGGCACTCATTTCGGGCTTTAAATCGTATGTGGCAACCTTCGGGGAGGCGACGAGTATGCGGTCCTCGCCGTCGAACATTACTTCGCGTCCGCCGTTAAAGAAGAAGGTGACGTGGGCATATTTTTCGGTTTCGGCTATTCTAAGCTGAGTCATACCCTTTGCAGCGAGGTATTCGCCTAAGGTATTGTTAAGAGATTCAGGCTTGAATGCGACCTCGACATTAGGCATGGAAGCGTCATACTGCGTCATGCATACATAATAAACATCGGGGCGGCCGCCTCTGCGCTCAAAACCTGTAAAAGCGTCGTCAACCAAAGTGCGGGTGATTTCTCTTGCGCGATCCGGGCGGAAGTTGAAGAAGATGACGCTGTCGCCGCTTTTTATGCGCTCTGTACCCGAAACAACGGTAGGAAGTACAAACTCGTCGGTTATGAATTTGCCCTCTTCGTCCTTGCGGGTATATGATGCTCTTACCTCAGAGGCGGCGTCATCGGTCTGAACGCCCTCGCCGTATACCAGCGCAGCGTAAGCTTTACCGACGCGCTCCCAGCGGTTGTCGCGGTCCATTCCGTAAAATCTGCCCATAACGGTGGCTAACTTTCCGCATCCGATTTCCGCGAGCTTGGCGTTTAAAGCGTCTATATAATCTGCGGCGCTTGTCGGCGGAACGTCGCGGCCGTCAAGCATAGCGTGTACGAATACCCTTGTAATACCGTTGCGCTTCGCAAGCTCTATCAGCCCGTAAAGATGGTCGATATGGCTGTGGACCCCGCCGTCGGACAGCAGCCCCATAAGATGAAGCGCGCTGTCGTTTTTGCGGCAGTTTGCAATCGCTTCGGTAAAGGCTTTATTTTCAAAGAAATCTCCGTCGTTTATGGATTTGGTAATGCGGGTGAGCTCCTGATAAACTATGCGTCCGGCGCCGATATTGGTGTGTCCCACCTCGCTGTTGCCCATCTGTCCGTCGGGCAGACCGACATCGAGACCTGAGGCGCCTATCTGTGTGTTGGGACATTCGGCAAAAATTTTATCAAGCCGCGGGGTTTCAGCTGTGAAGATCGCGTTGCCTTCGCGGCTTTGGTTTATGCCGAAGCCGTCCATTATGGTTAATACTATCGGTTTTTTCATATATTCGCTCCTGATTTTAAAAAGGGCGGTAACCGCCCGGATTTTTATTTGCCGGCTGCTTTTACGATGATTGAGAAATCCTCGGCCTTGAGTGAGGCGCCGCCGATAAGCCCGCCGTCGACATTTTCTTTGGCGAGCAGCTCATCTGCGTTTTTGGCATTCATAGAACCGCCGTACTGAACGGTCATAGCCTCGGCCGTTTCGGTGTCATAAATATCGGCGACGACATTGCGGATTATAGCGCAGACCTCTTCTGCCTGATCTGCGGTAGCGGTTTTGCCGGTGCCGATAGCCCATACCGGCTCATAGGCGATAATAACATTGGCAGCGTCGGCTTTGGAAACGCCGCCTAAGGCAATCTTTGTCTGCATAGCGACAAGCTCCGCGGTGATATTCTGTTCGCGCTGCTCAAGGGTTTCACCGACGCAGAGGATTACTTTGAGACCTTCTGAAAGGGCGGCTTTGAGACGCAGATTAACGGTGACATCGGTTTCGCCGAAATACTGTCTTCTTTCGGAGTGGCCGATTATAACGTATTTAACGCCCATTTCTTTCAGCATCGGCGCCGACACCTCGCCGGTGAAAGCGCCGGACTTTTCAAAATGGCAGTTTTCCGCACCGATTTCGATATTTGAGCCATCGGCGGCCTTTAAAGCGGCGTCGATATCTACGAAAGGTACGCAGAGCACTACCTTGCAGCCCGCATCTGCTACAAGGGGCTTCATTTCATTGATAAGCGCGGTGGTTTCAGACGGTGTTTTGTTCATTTTCCAGTTGCCGGCGATAATCGCGGCTCTTTTAGCTTTATTCATTTTTATTCTCCTTAAGGTTTACATAAATTGAGGGCGGACAGACCATGTACGGTCTGTCCGAACCCCTTTGACATAAATTATTTATCGTTTAGTGCGGCAATGCCGGGAAGCTCCTTGCCCTCGAGAAATTCGAGTGAGGCGCCGCCGCCGGTGGAAATGTGGGTCATCTTATCGCCGAAACCGAGAGTATTTACCGCCGCCGCTGAATCGCCGCCGCCGATGACGGTGACCGCATCGGTTTCCGCAAGGCTCTTGGCAACCGCTATGGTGCCTTTGGCGAGCGTCGGATTCTCAAACACGCCCATAGGTCCGTTCCAAACGACAGTCTTGGCGTTTTTGACCTCGTTCGCGAAAAGCTCTGCTGTTTTGGTGCCGATATCAAGACCCATATAATCATTTGGAATTTTATCTGCGTCAACGACCTTTACTTCGATTTCAGCGTCGATCGGATCCGGGAAAGATTTGGCGATGGTGCAGTCAACCGGCAGAAGCAGCTTTACGCCCTTTTCTTCTGCCTTTTTGAGCATATCTTTGCAGTAGTCGATTTTTTCACTGTCCAAAAGTGAGGTGCCTACGCCGTAGCCCTTGGCTGCGAGGAAGGTATAAGCCATACCGCCGCCGATAATGAGGGTGTCTGCCTTGTTGAGAAGGTTCTCAATGACGGTCAGCTTGTCGGCGACCTTGGCGCCGCCGAGAATGGTCACAAACGGACGTACGGGAGAATCAACGGCGTTTCCGAGATATTTAAGCTCTTTGCCGATAAGGTAGCCCGCGACGGCTTCTTTCACATAGGAAACCACGCCGACGGTGGAACAGTGCGCTCTGTGGGCGGTGCCGAACGCGTCGTTTACGAATATATCGGCAAGGGAGCCGAGCTCTGCCGAGAAGGCTTCGCCGTTCTTGGTCTCCTCCGCACGGTAGCGGGTATTTTCAAGCATTACCACATCGCCGTCTTTCATAGCGGCAACTGCTGCTTTTGCGTTTTCGCCGACTACATTGTTGTCGGCCGCGAAAACGACCTCCTTGCCTAAAAGCTCTGAAAGGCGCTTTGCGACCGGGGCCAACGAGCATTCGGGCTTCGGCTCTCCCTTAGGCTTGCCGAGGTGGGAGCAGAGGATGACCTTACCGCCGTCGCTGATAAGCTTTTTAATGGTGGGAAGAGCCGCTATGATACGGTTTTCATCGGTGATTACACCGTTTTTCAGCGGCACGTTGAAATCGCAGCGGACGAGCACTTTCTGACCTTTAACGTTGATGTCGTCAATGGTCTTTTTGTTAAGAGCGTTCATTACAATAACTTCCTTTCATGCTTTTAAAACATTGTTAAAAAAATTACAATTCTATTTTACCACATATTCTTATTTTTTCAATATTTATTTTGCCCGCGAATGTAAAAATTAACAAATATCTTCCCAGCGGTAATTATGCAACTGGCCGAAATTTTCGAGTTCGGGGTAATTCCACTGTCTCAAAACCTCGTAAACGCCGACGGCAACCGAGTTAGAAAGGTTCAGACTGCGTATCCCTCCGGCCATCGGTATGCGGACGCAGCGTTCGGGATTTTTAACGAGCAGCTCTTCCGGTAGGCCTTTGGTTTCCTTGCCGAAAAGGAGATAGCAGCCGTCGGGATAGCTTATCTCGGAATGGCTTTTCCGGCCTTTTGTAGTGAAATAAAAGAATGCGCCGCTGTTCTTTGAAAAAAAGTCTTCAAGACTGTCATAATAAGTTATATCGAGATAATGCCAGTAATCGAGCCCGGCGCGTTTCAGCTTACGGTCGTCTATCGCAAAGCCCATAGGACCTACAAGATGCAGCCGTGCTCCCGTAGCGGCGCAGGTCCGTGCTACGTTGCCGGTGTTTTGCGGTATTTCCGGCTCGACCATTACGATATTTATTTTTGCCATAAATCATCACCGCTTTTAATTATAGTTTTAAAAAAAAGGTTGTCAAGCACAAGAGAGAGTTGTATAATAAAAATATCTATTTCAAGGGAGCCGAACGCTGATGCAGTATAAAGAAAACGTGCTTAAGAGAGTAAGAATGCTCGAAGAAAAAAAGGGGATACGCTACGCCAAGACGAACGGCAGGCTGTATACCTGTTTAAAAGTTTTGTATATAATCGCCTACGCCGCCGTTATGGCGATGAATCTTATGTACCTTGCCGGAATGATGCTGGTGAATTACGGGACGGACAGATTTGCCGGTGTAGCGGATTCCGTGATAACCGTGGCAATCTGCACGGCTTTGCTTACAGCGGGCTTTGTGCTGAGCTTTTTCCGGTTTAAAATTACGGCGGGAATTATGAATGTTGTTCCGGCGCTGATTCTGATTCCGGTATTTGCTCTGCTTTTAGAGGATTCGCTTGGTTTCTTCGGAAGAAAGCCTGCGTTTTATATACGTCATTTTATACCGCTTGTCCTGCTTGTGATATTTATTGCGTGGATGGTCATAATCGCCGTTAGGGAGCGGGTCAAGACCAGGCGGCAGTATACCGCGGTTATGGAAAATCTTTACAGGATATATAATGAAAATTCAGACGATGACGTCATAGACGACGAGGAATGGGATAAATTTGTAGACAGCTATGATCCCACTAACTATAAGGCGCTTTTCAAGGAAAATGCTTAAAAGGTTAAAGCACTCTCTTGCTTATGAGGGACAGATGTCGGAATCATTGGTTTTAAGCCTGATTTTGTCCTTCAGCGGCGGTTTTCAGGACGCTTACACTTATGCCGTGCGCGGAAATGTTTTCGCAAACGCTCAGACAGGGAATATCGTTCTGATGAGCGCTGGCTTTATGTCGGGCGAATGGCGAAGCGGGCTTAGATATCTGCTGCCGGTATTGGCTTTTGCGGCGGGCGTGCTGCTGGCGGAAAGCATACGCCGATATTTTAACGGAGCAAGATTTCTGCACTGGCGGCAGTCGGTGCTGTTATTCGAGATACTGACTATGCTGTCTGTCGGGTTCTTTCCGAAAAGCTTTGATATTGCCGCTAATATTCTGGTTTCGCTTTCCTGTGCTATGCAGGTGCAGGCGTTCCGCCGGGTCTGCGGAAACAGCTATGCAAGCACAATGTGCATCGGTAATCTGCGCAGCGGCACCGAGCGGCTTTCTTCTTATATCCGCACGCGGGATAAGTCCGAGCTTAAAAGTGCTTTCTGCTATTTTGCGGTAATACTTTTCTTTGCGGCGGGCGCAGGTGCCGGGGTCTGTCTTTCGGATATTTTCGGTATTCGCACCGTATGGTTCTGTTGTATTCTCCTGGCGCTTTGCTTCTTGCTTATGCTTGAATACAATAGCGACAGAAAAAAAGACGTGTAAGTTAATTCTTACGCGCCTTTTTTGATTTTAACATCAGGTATATTCCGAGAATCAGTACGAATAAGCATACGGCGGCGCCGGTAAGAGTATTCATTAATCTAATGTCGGATTTATCCATATTGCCGAAGGACACCAGCATTGAGCGTTGTAAGGTCAGAACAGATGCCGCCGCTTCGGCATAGCTGATGATCATGAAAACAGAAAGTAGCCCTAAACGCCTTCCGCGCTGTTTGACAGCCCTGACAATTACAACAGTGATTTTGTAAAACGTATAGGCGGCAATCGTTATCATGATGATTTCACCATGCTTTGCGGCGATATTCCGTGACTGACTTATATAAATTACTGCCGACAGCGCAAGGCTTAATAATGCAAGAAGTACGCCTGTAAGCTTAATAACAAAGTTTTCGGCGTTGCAGCTGTGCTTTCTAAAGCTGAACAGAACAGCGGTAAAACGCATTGCCGCCAGAATTCCGTAAAAAGCGAACATAGATATAAACCACGGTGAGGCGCCGGCGATTCCGAGTATCCCGTGATATATGGTATATAAAAAATCGATTCCAAGAGAAAGAAAGGCAGAGCGCAAAAGGCGGCGGTGTTTTATATCGATTTCTGCGTAAATAGGCGTCAGGCTTCGGAGGCTGTTTTTTTGCACAGACGGTTTGGTTTGATTAGTATCGGTCTTTGTCTTAGATAAAAAACTGCCGGAATGTCGGCGCATTTTCATTCCTTTATGCCTTTAATAAGCGGTATAAGGCAGAGTAAAAGCAAGATTCCGGCAATACCTGCCGGAATACCGGCTAATATGTTTTCCAAGGCCATACATAACCACATTCCGGTTCCGAATGTCAGGGCGCCTACTGTACCTACAGCGGCGGTAAATACTGTTTTTCCGGAAATATGTATGGGCTTTTTATGCTGAGATTTTCTCCATAACAGCAAGGTTATAAGTCCGAGCACTAAACCTAAAATACCTGATATAATGCCGGGTAGCAACGCGTGCCATTCGGGTATCAGCGCCATACACATACCGAGAGCAAAAAGTATTATGCTTACAGAACCGAATATTAAGGCTATAAAACTGCTTTTTTTCATTTTGTGCACCTTCCTGTGTAATATTAAAACAACAGTTGTTGTTTTGTCGCAAGTATAGTATAATGTAATTATATATTAATATCAACCGACAATTTCTGTTTGAATGTCGGTTTAAAGGAGTTTTTATGAACACGGTGAACAATAAACGTAAAAAAGATTCGGTGCGGCGCATAGAAAATGTATTTACCGAGCTTTTGATGACCAAAGAGATGAATCAGATAAGTGTTTCGGATATATGCAAGCGCGCAAACCTTAACCGCACTACCTTTTATGCAAATTACGCGGATATTTATGAGCTTGCAGATTCGATAAAGGATAAGCTGGAAAGCAATTTGGCAGAATTATATAAATATGAAATTACCAAGGGCTTTAACAGCAACGATTATTTAAAGCTGTTCAGGCATATTAAGAATAATCAGATATTATATAAAATTTATTTTAAATTAGGATACGATAATGATTATCGGATAGTCGCATATGACAGAAGTCTGGCAGAGAGACATTTTCAAAATAGGTCAATTGAATACCATATGGAATTTTTCAGAGCAGGAATTACCAGAATAATTAAAATGTGGCTGGAGGGCGGCTGTAAGGAAACACCTGAAGAGATGTTCGGCATAATAAAGGATGAGTATCGCGGACGCGGGGATTAAAAAAGGACGCAATTTTTGCGTCCTCTTATTATAAATATGAGCTATACAATCAGGAATAAAATTTTTCCGCAAAGCGGACGGATTCCATAGCGTCCTTGGCGTAATAATCGGCTTTTATCATTTCGGCGTATTCGGACGTCAGCACAGCGCCGCCGACCATTACGGTAACAGGCATATCTGCGCTGTGCAGAAGCCTTATGGTTTCTTCCATAGCGGGAACGGTTGTGGTCATAAGCGCACTAAGCCCAACAAGGCGGCAGTTTTCGGCAAGCGCCTTTTCAAGCACGGCTTCGGGAGGAACGTCGCGGCCTAAATCTATAACGTCGAAGCCGTAGCTTTCGAGCATTACCCTGACGATATTTTTTCCGATATCGTGAATATCGCCCTTTACGGTCGCGATTATAACCTTTTTGCCGTTTCTCTGCGAAACCGGAACCTTTCCTTTAACCGTTTCAAAGGCGGCGGAGGCGGCCTCGGCGCTCATCAGAAGCTGAGGAAGATAGGCTTTTTTATTTTCAAAGGCGGTGCCTATTTCATTGAGGGCGGGGATGACGTAATTATTGATGATATCGAGCGGAGCCTCGCTTTCGCAGAGTACCTGCGCCGCTTTTACGGCTGATTCCTTAATGCCCTTAATGACCGCGTCTTTGAGATCGTTTTCATGTACCGCGGGAGCGGAGGCTTCGTCAGGCAGTTCCGCGGCGTAGTTTATGTATTCTTTGCAGGCTGTATCAAGCCCGTAAAGTGCCCTGAAAGCGTAGTATACGTTCATCATATCGGCAGAGAATGGATTCATTATGGCAAGGTCAAGCCCGTTTTCGAGCGCGGCGGCAAAAAACACCGAATTTATAAGCTCACGCCGCGGAAGTCCGAAGGAAATATTTGATACGCCGAGGCTGGTTTTTATTCCCGCGTTTTTCAAAAGCCTTATGGTTTTGAGGGTGACGCGTGCGCTTTCCTGATTTGAAGAGACCGTGAGCGCCAGGGGGTCGACGATTATATCCTTTTTCGGGATACCGTATTCTTCGGCGCAGGCAATAATCCTTCGGGCTATTTCAAAACGCTGCTCCGGGGTTTCCGGAATACCGGATTCGTCGAGGGTGAGAGCTATAACCGCGCCGCCGTATTTTTTTACTGCCGGAAAGACATGATCCATGCTTTCCCGCGCGCCGTTCACAGAATTGACAAGCGGCTTGCCGTTGTATATCCGGAGCGCTTTTTCAAGAGCGGCGGGGGAGGAGGTATCTATCTGCAAAGGCAGGTCGCAGACCGCCTGAAGCTTTGCGACCGTTTCGGCCAAAAGCTTTGGCTCGTCGATTTCCGGAAGGCCGACGTTGACATCAAGGATATGCGCTCCTTTTTCGGCCTGTTTTATTCCTTCGTTAATGATATAATTGATATCTCCGCGGCGGAGCGCCTCCTTGAATTTCGGCTTGCCGGTAGGATTGATTCTTTCGCCGATAAGCAGCGGCTGAACGCCGAGCCCGGCGGCGTTTGAATAGGATGAGACGAAGGCGGTTTCTTTATAAGACGGGTATTTAAACGGCAGAGCTTCGGTTGCGGCTACGGTAAGCTTTATGTATTCGGGGGTGGTGCCGCAGCAGCCGCCTAAAATACAGGCTCCGGTCTCGGCTATCCGGCGCATGCTTTCCGAAAATTCCTTCGCGCCGAGCTTATAGACTGTGCTGCCGTTCTCGGTTTCTGGCAGTCCGGCGTTGGGATTTACTATCACCGGCAGCGAGGAATATTTTACAAGCTCACTGACGACCGGAAGCATCGCGTCGGGTCCTAAGGAGCAGTTGATGCCGAGCGCGTCCACGCCGAGTCCCTCAAGGAGCGCGACCATAGAGGCGGGATCAGCGCCGGTCATAAGACGGCCGCTTTGGTCGTATACATTGGTGACAAAAACCGGAAGAGAGCAGTTTTCTTTTGCGGCGAGTACGGCGGCTTTGGTTTCGTATGAGTCGTTCATCGTCTCTATAAGTATGAGATCTGCACCGTTTGCCGCCGCGGCCTTGACATTGTCGGCGAAAAGGCTTACGGCGTCCTCAAACGGAAGATCTCCGAGCGGCTCCAAAAGCCTGCCGGTCGGCCCCATATCAAAGGCGATGAATTTATCCTTCCTGCCGTTTACCGCCGCTTTGGCGCAGGCTGCCGCGGCGGAGATAAGCTCTTCATAGTTTCGGTATTTGTCCCGGTTTATCCCGAATGTGTTCATGCAGATTATATCACTGCCCGCGTCAAGGTAAGCTTTATGCAGGGCGGTGATTTTTTCGGGCGCCGTAAGGTTCCAGATTTCGGGAGCCTCTCCGGCGGAAAGCCCCATCTGCTGTAAAAGCGTGCCTGTTCCGCCGTCGAAATACAGACGCTTTGTTTTCATAAGTTCGGTTATCATTGGCTGCTCCTTTTTATTCCCATTACCGCGGTGACCGATTTGACCGGCTTCATCAGCAGAGAAGCCGAAAGGGTTATTCCGAGTGTGCGCGCGGCATTCAGTGATTCTAGTATCTGCGGCTGAATCTCAAGCGGCAGGTCGCCGTAGCCGGGGCTGAACCTCATAGGCTTTTTACCCTCACCGCGGAGTGCGCGGTCTGCGTATTCGCAGAGTGATTCCGCGGCGGCGGAGGCAAGCGCGTCGGTTATGAAATATTTTGCGGGTGATATTATTTCGAGCCTTGCGAGCAGACGGTCGGCCTCGATACCGACCGTGGCGCCGAGTATATATGCCTCGCGGCAGCCGCCGAGCGCTCTTGAGAGATCGCGGCTTTTTATGGCGCCGAAG
The DNA here is from genome assembly GCA_900554525.1 of uncultured Oscillospiraceae bacterium. Taxonomy (GTDB): domain Bacteria; phylum Bacillota; class Clostridia; order Oscillospirales; family Acutalibacteraceae; genus UBA737. Next base: position 13,151 of record USHL01000004.1, read on the forward strand.
CCTATATCTACGGCGTTTTCGCTGAATTTCACAGGCGTTTTTATATAGGCGTAGCGGCATTTAAGCGCGGCCTTAAGCTCTGCTTCGCAGTCGGAAACGATTCCGCTTTTATAATCGACAGGCGTTCTGAGTCTTGCCGCTGCCTCACGGCGGTCGATTGTCAGTGCGCCGGACGGCACGCTTACCGTAGTTACGTTAAAATCTCTCATTTGAGTATTTCCGAAAGATTGGTTTTGATTTTTTCGGCAACATCGGGCTTATTCATAGAATAAACGTGAACGGCGTTTATGCCGTTGGCGTACAGGTCGATTATCTGCTCGGTGGCAAAGGCTATCCCGGCCTGTTTCATAACCTCGGGATTGTCGCCGTAGCGGTCGACTATGCGAAGAAAGCGCTGAGGCAGAGCGGTTTTGGAAATCGAGCAGATACGCTTTATCTGCTTGGCGTTGGTGACCGGCATAATGCCGGCTACTACCGGGACATCTATGCCTCGGCGGAGCATACGGTACATAAAATTATAGAGAATGTTGTTGTCGAAAAACATCTGGGTTGTAAAGAACTGACAGCCGCTTTCGGCTTTAAGCTTCAGGTAATCAAGGTCTTTTTCGGTATTTTCGGAATCGGGGTGGCTTTCGGGATAACAGGCGCCGCCGATACAAAAGCCGCCGTAAGCGGCAATTTCCGCAGTAAGCTCACTGGCGTGACGGTAGTCGCAGTGTTCAAGGTCGGTGCCGGGAAGGATATCCCCGCGGAGCGCCAGTATGTTTTCGATACCCTTTGCTTTAAGTAAATCAAGCTGTGAGCGAACCTTTTCTTTGGTGGAGGAAATGCAGGTAAGATGCGCGAGAGGGGTGACGCCGAAATTTAAAAGATCGGCTGCCAGCGCCGCGGTATATTCCGAGGTTCCGCCGCCTGCGCCGTAGGTCACGCTCATAAAGCTGGGATGCAGCCCGGCTATTTTTTCGGCGGCACCCTTTACCGCTTCAAAGTTATCGCCTGTCTTAGGCGGGAATATCTCAAATGAAAGGCTCGGCCGGAGGCCGGTTATTATATCGATTACTTTCATAAATACACCTATTTCAAAAATTTACTGTATCCGCTGCCGTACTGTACACAGCGGGAAACGCGGCTTAAGGTCGCAGAGGATATGTCGGTTTCCTCGATTACCTGGCTGTAGGTCTTGCCCAGCAGCAGCAGCTTAGCGGCGCGCAGGCGCTGGGCCATCTGTTCGATTTCCTTATTGGTGCACATATCGGAAAACAGCCCGCGGCATTCTTCGGCGCTTTTCAGCGAAGCGATTATTTCGAAAAGCTCGTTTATCATTTCGGTATCAGGCTTTTTTGAAACCATTTTATCATCCTTTATATATTTTCAAGCGATTTATTTAAAAAGCTTTTGGTCTTTTCGGAGCGGGGACTGCCGAATACCTCGTCCGGAGTGCCGTATTCCTCTATAATTCCGTCGGCCATGAAGAGTATTTTGTCGGAAACACTGCGGGCAAATTCCATTTCATGCGTTACGACAATCATTGTGCTGTTGCCGTTTTTAAGGCTTTTTATGACTTTCAGCACTTCGCCCGTAAGCTCGGGGTCGAGCGCCGAGGTCGGTTCGTCAAAGCAGAGTATATCGGGATCGAGCGAAAGCGCCCGCGCTATGGCTACACGCTGCTGCTGACCTCCCGAAAGCTCGCAGGGGTAGCTTTCCTCTTTTTCCGAAAGACCGACTCGTTGGATAAGGCTTTTGGCACGCGTTTCTATTTCTTCAGGCGTGCCGCGCTTTAAAAGAGAGGGGGCGAGCATGACGTTTTTAAGCACATTATATTGAGGAAAAAGATTAAAAGACTGAAATACCAGCCCGAAATGCAGGCGGTTGCGGCGTATTTCGGCGTCACTGAGCTTTACGCCGCCGTGCGCGCTGAATATCTCGCCGCCGTTTACCGAAATAGTGCCCTCCTCGGCAAATTCAAGGAAGTTCAGACAGCGCAGAAGGGTTGTCTTTCCGCTGCCGGACGAGCCTATTATTGACAGTACCTCGCCTTTTTCAAGCGAAAAGCTTATGCCCTTTAACACCTCTGTGCGGCCGAAGCTTTTTTTTAGATTGTTTACTTCAAGTACAGGCATACTCTTCTCCTTAGCTTCTGAAATAGCTCAGTTTTTTTTCTATGTACCCGAAAAGCAGGGTAAGGATGCCGCAGAACAGCAGGTAATATATACCGGTGCAGAAAAGCGGCCATATAAGTCCCTGCGCCTTGACAAAGGATTCGCCTGCCCAGATAAGCTCATATACCGAGATGACGCGGGCAAGGGAGGTGTCCTTCACAAGGGTGATTATCTCATTCGACATAGGCGGAATGATGCGTTTTATCACCTGCAGAAGAATGATTTTGAAGAATATCTGGGACTTTGTCATACCGAGCACCTGCCCTGCCTCATACTGGCCTTTGGAGATGCTTTCTATGCCTCCGCGGTATATTTCGGAAAAATAGCAGGAATAGTTGATGATAAAGGCGACCAGCACCGCCGTCATTCTTCCGGAGTTGCCGCCGCCCCAGAGGTTTTGGTCGAAGAGGAGACCGGGACCGTAGTAAATAATCATAAGCTGAAGCATAAGCGGAGTGCCGCGGATTATCCATACAAAGGTTTTAATCACGGCACGTACCGGCTTCCATCTGGCCATAGAGCCGAAAGATATGACAAGTCCGAGCGGCAGAGCGCCGAGCAGCGTCAGAACGAATATTTGAAGGGTTTTTACAAAGCCTTCGTTCAGCACTGCAAGTACGTTCTCAAGCATTGAATATCAATCCTTTAAATTTAATAAAAGGCAGAGTACAAAGCCTCTGCCTTGATGGGTTTTATTTCTGTTCGATGATGGAATCCTGTATGCCGTATTTTTCCGCGATTTGCATCATGCTGCCGTCGGCATAGCTGTCCTTAAAGAACTGATTGAGCTGCCCGGCAAGGTCGGAGCCTTTGCGGAAGCCCACAACATAGTTCTCCTCACCGCCGAGGGTGGCAGTGTAGGCAAGGTCGCTGTAGTTGGTGCCTTCACCGATCATTGAGCCTGCCATGATACGGTCTATGACGGCGGCCTGAGAGGTGCCGGCTTTAACCTCCATAAGAGCGTCTGACTGAGCTTTTACGGCGGTGTAGCTGTAGCCGAGCTCCTGAAGCGCGTCCTCACCGGCGGAGCCCGATTCGGCGGCAAAGCTTAAGTCTTTTACGCTTTCAACAGTAGAATACTGCTCGGCTTGGTCCTTAGGCACTACCACGACCTGAGTGTTGGTGCAGTAAGGATTGGAAACCTCCATACCGTTCTTTACTTCGTCGGTCAGGGTCATGCCGTTCCAGACGACGTCGATGCTTTTGGAGTCAAGCTCCATTATCTTGCCGCCCCAGTCGGCAAGAACGACAAATTCTGCTTCAACGCCGAGACTTTCGGCAAAGGCCTTGGCAAGGTCCGCATCGAAGCCTATCCATTCATCGGAGCCTTCTTCCTTATAGTCCATCGGAGCATATTCGGTAATGCCGATTACCAGCTTGCCCTTTTCTTTTACATACTCGCTGTCGGTCTTGTCGGAAGCGCCGGAAGAAGTGTTTTCGGCGCCGCAGCCCGCAAAGGCGAAAAGCATAAGCAGGGCGGTCATCAGTGCGATTATTTTTTTCATAAAGCATACCCCTTTTTATTTGAGTGTAGTACTATTATACTTCATCAAACTAAAGAAGTAAAGCATCAATTTGCGAAAAAAATCAAATTATTTGTTGACAAATGTCGGCTATTATGCTATTGTTTATCTGTCTTATCAGCGGCGTTACGATATGTGTCTGCGCGGGCAGGCACCTTTTATTTTGAGGAGGTACGACAAATGAAAAAGGGTATGATGAGCAAAATAATTTTTGCACTCATCGTAGTTGCGTTTGCGGTTATATGTTTTATACAGTCGCCTGTAACAAGCGCTGTCAACTCGCTTTGGTCTCTTTTGCCGCCGGTCGTGGCGATCGGTCTTGCGCTTATCACTAAGGAGGTTTATTCCTCGCTGTTTCTGGGGATACTCACGGGCGGCATACTTTATACGGTTTCGGAGTCCAAGGGCTTTACCGGTATGTTTACGGCGGTCGTGAATGACGGCTTTATTGCCAATCTGGCAAATGAGTACAATGTCGGTATACTTATATTTCTGGTTGTGCTCGGCATAATAGTAGCACTGATGAATAAGGCGGGAGGCAGCCGCGCCTACGGCGAATGGGCCGTAAGAAGGATAAAGACCAAGAAGGGCGCGTCGCTCGCCACCTTCGGTCTCGGTGTGCTTATTTTTGTCGATGATTATTTCAACTGTCTGACCGTAGGCTCTGTTATGCGGCCGGTCACCGACAATCATAAAATTTCACGGGCCAAGCTTGCTTATCTTATCGACGCCACCGCCGCTCCGATATGCATAATAGCTCCGATTTCTTCATGGGCGGCCGCCGTAAGCGGTACTGTGGAGGGAGTAAACGGTATTTCACTTTTTATTCAAACCATACCGTATAATCTGTATGCACTTCTTACGGTGCTTATGGTCATACTCGTTTCGGTAATGGATACCGATTTCGGACCGATGCGGCTGCATGAGGAAAATGCCGCTGAGGGCGATATCTTTACAAGCGGCAGGGGAGTTTATTCCGCCGAGGATGAGGAACCGGTTTCAAGCCGGGGGCGGGTTATTGACCTTGTGCTGCCGGTAGTTATACTGATAGTGCTGTGCGTTGCCGGAATGATTTATACAGGCGGATTTTTCGGCGGGGACAACAATCTCGATTTTGTCAACTCCTTTGCCGAATGCGACGCCGCCGCAGGGCTTTCACTCGGCTCTATAGGCGCTCTGATAATTATAATAATATATTTCCTTATCCGCCGCGTTTTAAGCTTTAAGGACTGTATGGACGCCGTGCCCAGCGGTTTCAAGCAGATGGTGCCGGCCATACTGATACTTACATTTGCCTGGACACTCAAATCAATGACTCAGATGCTCAAGGCCGATGTTTATGTGGCTTCGCTCGTGGAATCGGCCTCTGCGGTGCAGATACTTCTGCCGGCAATACTTTTTGTTGTTGCGGTGGGTCTTTCCTTTGCAACCGGCACATCCTGGGGCACTTTCGGTATACTTATCCCGATCGTCACCGGAGTGTTTTCGGCACAGCTTGCCGGGGTGGCTGAAAGCGGAGATATACCGCGCACGGTTGTTATATGCATTTCCGCCTGCCTTGCGGGCGCTGTCTGCGGCGACCATTGCTCGCCTATATCGGATACCACAATTATGGCGTCGACCGGTGCGCAGTGCGACCATGTGAATCATGTTTCCACACAGCTGCCGTATGCTATGTCGGTCGCGGCTGTCTCGCTTGTCGGTTATCTTGTCGCGGGATTCGTACAGAATGTTTTTGTGATTCTCGGCGTGGGTATTGCGCTTACAGTACTTTTTATGCTGGCGGTAAGGTATATGAATAAAAAACGTGCGCTCAGCGGCAAAGCTTGAAAAAATATTCCGGCAGGGCTATAATGGTCTTGCCGGAGTTTTTATATTTGGAGAGATATGTTTGGAAAAGTACGTTGAAATAGAGCGGAGCATTATAAAAAAGTTCCGCAAAACCATATGGAATAATTTTATCGGCGCGGTCAAGGAATATGAGCTGATCTCGGCAGGTGATAAAATCGCTGTCTGCATATCGGGCGGCAAGGATTCAATGCTTATGGCAAAATGCATTGAGGAGCTGTCGCGCCACAGCGAGGTGCCGTTCAGCGCGGTATATCTTGTGATGGATCCGGGATACAATAAAGAAAACCGTGCGCTCATTGAAGAAAACGCACGGATAATGAATATAGATATAACAATTTTTGAAAGCGACATTTTTAAAGTTACCGAAAGGGCGGGAGGCTCGCCCTGTTATCTTTGCGCCCGCATGCGGCGCGGCTGTCTTTACGGCAAGGCAAGGGAGCTCGGCTGCAATAAAATCGCTCTCGGACATCATTTGGATGACGTTATCGAAACTGTGTTAATGAGCATGATGTATTCCTCGGAAATAAAGACCATGCTTCCTAAGCTTCACAGCACCAATTTTGAGGGAATGGAGCTGATTCGTCCGCTTTATAAGGTTAAGGAAAAGGATATTATCGCCTTTGCCGATTACAACGGCCTTCGGTTTCTGCGATGCGCCTGCCGTTTTACCGAGCAGAGCGAGGAACGGGAGGATATGTCCAAGCGCAGGGAGATAAAGGCGCTTATAAGCGAAATCAAAAAGGTCAACAC
>USHL01000005.1 GCA_900554525.1 uncultured Oscillospiraceae bacterium
CTATTATCCACTGAATAATTACGGGTCTGTCCTTAGCGTCAGCCTGTTTTATCAGCGCGTCAAGCCCCGCTCCGTCCTCGGTGAAAAGGCTGTCGGCGGCAAAATTTGCTATCAGCTCCGCATCCGTTTCTTCCGGGCTCAGCATCACGCCCGCCGCCTCATAGCGGCTTCTGATAATATCACGGTACTCCCCGGCTTTGACGTCAGCAGGCATATTCCCGCTGATTTTGCTGTCAAGCCATCTTCTGTATGCCTCAGAGTCTTTAACCGCTCTCACAAAATCGGCATAGACCTCGCTGTCCGTTTCCCCGAAATGCGTCAGCTCATGCTTTATCAGAATATTTACCGGGTCAGTTACCGCGTAGTCCATATGGATATTGCCCCAAAAATCGTAGTAGCTCTCTGCGGCTGTTCCGGCAACGCTTTCCACATCCTCAAAAATGACGTTTACCCCGAACGCTCCGGCAATACGTTTGACGTAATCCTGCTCCGCACTGCTCAATTGCCGGCGGCTTCTGTTATCGGCGGCTGCTTTGCCGCTCTTTTCAGACATTATGTCAATAAAATAACGAATATCGGGATTATCGCTGTCAAATGTACCGATATTATCAGTGGCGGATTTTATTTGTGTGCTGTCGAAAACAACCGCCGTCATACCGCCGCTGCTGTCAGTATACTGTATTACTCCGTCATAGCCCTTTTCCTGCATCAGCTCCCGTAATTCGTCATAGCTTTCGGCCGATATTCCATGTCTTTCCTCAAACTGCCCGAAAATGCTTTTTCCGGTGCCGCCGTCAAACACAAACGGTTTTTCGATTTTAAGATACACCTGCACAGCACTGCTGCCGTTATTCTCCGTTCCGTCAGGTCTTTCGGTCGTGAAATAATCCCATTCGCCGAACCAACGCTTTAGCTGCCGGGTATCGGTCTGACCGGAAAGCTTTTTATTGACATTTGAGCCTCTGTCGTATATACTGTGTATGTAGCCGTCTTGAGGCAGGACTCCGGGCAATCGGTGCCCGGCCTTCTGTAGTAGAGATACGGCTGCTTTTTTGTTCCGATACACAATGAGAGGCCTGCCGTTTTTATCAACAACCCTGCTTTTCCCGAACCAGCGCTTGAACTGCTGGGTATCGGTCTGACCGGAAAACTTTTTATTGACATTTGAGCCGCTGTCGGTTATACTGTGTATGTAGCCGTCTTGAGGCAGCCCTCCGGGCAATTGGAGCCCGGCCCGCTGTAGTAGAGATACGGCTACTTTTTTATTCCAATAAAAAAGCGTGGTTTTACCGTTCTTTTCTTCTAAAACCGCATTATACAATAATTTTGTAACGGCGTTGCTTTTTCCGAAAACAGATGCGATTGCGTTGCTGTCTATTCTTATGCTGTTTTGACGGCTGTATCCGTCAATCTCAACCGGCGTAACAATTTGTTTTCCGTTATGGGTAAAATCAAGCAGCGCCACCACTCTGCCGGGCTTCGTTTCCGATTTGAAAACCGCAATAGGATTTTTAAGCCTGCCGGGCAGCTGCTTTAAAAGTGTTTCACCCAATTTATGGTCTGTATCCTTTGTGCCGTTTAAAGCATAATCCACATGCGTCTGATTTATTGTCATCGGCAATGCGGTAAAACCTATATTCCGGTATATTTCAGGCGTTCCCGAAACAATTAACGAATCTTTTTCGGGAATTAAACCCTTTTCCCAGTCGTCAATCTGCTCTGCAAATGATTTTGAATAATCGTATTTGCCGCTGATGCTGAGCTTCCTGCCGTCATCAGTAGTATTTTTCTTGACATATTCGGAAGAATATGGTATATTATTAACAGAGACATTTACAGCTTCGCTATTAGGCGTTACACCGGGGCTTTTGGCATCGGTGGACTGTAATGTCTCTTTTTTATATCCTGATTTTCCAATAAAAGCCGAAACAACATACAAAGCTTTTTTGGAAGTTTCCGGAACAGCTTCAACAACATAATAAGATTTTTCTCCTATTGGTTTCTCATAAAGCACTGTCTTTGCAGGTTTATTATTTCCTTCAATGTTAGAAACGTAGGATTGTGTTGTGCCGGCAGCTACAATATTATTGTTATTTTCAATAATGAAAGGAATTTTACTTATATCATTATTATCGGCAAGTGAATGATCCGATCTGCCGTTTTTACCATGCTCCTTTATAATATGCGCTATTTGGCGATTTTCTATAAACACTCTATATCCGGTAACATCTATACCTGTTATCTTTTTTATAAGCGTTGCCTGGCTTTGATTTATATTCCCTACCGGAGTTTTTTTCTTCGGCTCAAACTCACCTCTTTCCACATTTTCAACTTCTTTTAATAATTCAAGATCACCCTTTGCATTTTCGAACGCTATACTGAACTTCCTGCCATCACCGGCGGTATTTTTTTTGCTCGTATCATCAAGAGTCTTTTCGGCGGCCTTGAGCATAGCGGTATATTTCCGTTCAAGTCTCGAAATTTCCGGCGGGATATAATTGCCCTTGAACAGTCTTTTTACCGAATTGATAAAATCTATTATCCACTGAATAATTACGGGTCTGTCCTTAGCGTCAGCCTGTTTTATCAGGGCGTCAAGCCCCGCGCCGTCTTCGGTGAAAAGGCTGTCGGCGACAAAGTTCGCTATCATTTCGGCGTCGGCTTCGGCAACAGTCAGCGTTTTACCGGCATTTTCATACCGCTGCATTATTTCTTTCCGATACTGCGCCGATTTTGCGCTTGTGCTCTTTTCGCCGGATATTTTCGAGTTTATCCAGTCTTTAAAAACCTTTGAGTCTTTCACAAGACTGACAAAATCGTTATATTCTCTGCTTTCCTCCCCGAAATGCGTCAGCTCGTGCTTTATCAGAATATTCAGAGGGTTGGTTACCGAATAATCCATATGTATACTGCCGCTGCTGTCATAATAGCTGTCGCCGGGTATTCCGGTAGCGCCTTCCACATTCTCAAATATTACATTCACGCCGAATGCTCCGGCAACCTTTTTCACATATTCCTGCTCGGCTTTGTTCAGTCGGCGGCTTCTGTTATCGGAAGCTGCTTTGCCGCTCTTTTCTGACATTCTGTCAATGAAATAACGAATATCGGGATTATCTTTATCAAACCTTTTTGAAAGCGGTATCAACTTTCCGTTCCTGTCATAAGTGACATCTGACGTTTTTACATTTTGCGAGTTCGGCGCCCTGAGCTCTGTTGTACCTCCGTCATCTCTGACATAGCCTTTTTCTTTTGCTTTTCCTTCAAGTATATCGGTTACATCTTCGCCGCGCATTACCTTCAATCGGTAATTCTCGTCGTCAACCGCAGTCTTTTTTGAGCGGTTTTGCTCTTCGGTAAGCATTGAGGCGGGCAGATATTTATAAAAATTTCCGTACTCGGGGTTGATTTTTGAAATCAAATAGGGTATACTGATAGTGGAAGATGAGCGAGTGTTATTTGTCTGGTTGTCTTTTGACAAATCAGGGAGGTGCACCTTGACCTCATCTTCTATTTTTATTTTACCGAGAGTAACGCTCACATACAGTTTATTTAAGTCCTTTACATCTTCTTTAAACTCTTTTATATGCATTTCAACGGGAATAATGTATGATTCATCACGAAAAGCGCTTAATAATACATAATCATATTTAAGATTGACATTTTCCCTTGCCGTTCCCACATATTTATCTGTATGAACTTCGATAGGAGCCGCGTTTTCCACGACCTCATCAAACACATAAAGCATTTTCGCGAAATCATAAAAGTCGGTAGATATATCGCCCTGCTTATGCACGCTTTCATTTAAAGAGCCTCTTGAGTAATCAAAATCCAAAGATATATTTTTGTTGTTATAGGTTTTAAATACCCCGAATTTTTCACCGAGAGATTTCAGTATTTTGCCGGCCTGCGAATTATAAGAGGATTTTAATAATAAAACGTTTTTTTCGTTTAAATCCTCATTTCTGCCGTCATATTCAGCCAATTCAATTACGGTATTTTTTAATATCTCCGCTCTTTCTTCGTCCGGCATGTTCGCTGTTATTTTTTTGCCGGAAATACGCTTGGCGTAATCCTGATCCGCATTGCTCAAATGCCGGCGGCTTTTATTTTCGGGCGATAAAAAAGCAGACCCTGCAAAGCCTGCCTGATATATACCGTCATCTAAAATAATTACCTGTTCGGGATAAAAGGCGATATACGAAAGCCCGACTCCCTCAAATAAGTCACTGTTCTGATATACTACACCGTCATATCCCTTTCCGTAAAGCATACGCCTGAATTCAACCGCCGCCTGAGAAGAGTATTCCCCGCCGGATTTTTCCTGAATATTTCGGATATAATTATACTCCGTTTCGGAAATCACACCGTCGCACCAAAGCCTTAAGGCCGTCTGCGACGGCTGCCAGGACATAATATCCGAGCCGACATAAACCGGATTTTTAATATCAAGATATGCCTTTATAATACGCCCATCTTTTTTAAGCGTTTCTCCCCGTTGGTAAGCCTGCTGCATACTTCCGAAATGAAAGCCGATATCGCCCTTTGCAAAAACTTTAAATTCCATATTATCGGTAAAATGATATACGGCCTTCGGGCTTCCGTCTTCATTTCTGACGGCGCTTGTTCTCAGACTCTTGCCTTGCTCGGAAGTTATTCCGCCCCGTTGATTATTTCCTTTATCAAAAAGCAGGGAGAATAATTTCTGCGCCCTGCCAGCTTCCTGTCCAGCTCCGCGAACTGTGCCTGGCGTTTCCTGTATTCCTCCAGCCGCTCCCGCCGGATAACCGCCTGAGTTCCGTCTCCATGCACCACTGTTATCCATCCGGCCGGCTCCGGCATTTTCAGCGGTCCGTCGACCGTCTTCTTTACCAGAAAAGCCGGAGGGCATTCCGAACCGCCGGTCAGGCGCCGGTAAGCCGCCGCGTTCTTTTCCTGTTCCTCCAGGTAAGCCTTCAAACCTGCCCGCGGTATCACTATCCGCGCTCCGTCTGCGAATATTACCGTTACCGCTTCGCTCTGCTCCGCCATAAAACGCACCTCCTGCGTTCAAATGATATATATTATTATAATCCGCCGTGTCCGTTCGGTCAACCGAATAAGGATAGTATTTTCTGCCGGCAATACGCTTGGCGTAATCCTGCTCCGAACCGCTCAAATGCCGGCGGCTCTTATTTTCGGGCGATAAAAAAGCTGACTCTGTAAAATCCGCCTCGCTTTCAATATAGTCTGCATTATTAATAATACCATTCCCGCCGGCGCTTTGCAATAAAGGATTATTTATTACTTTCCGCCGCGCATTGTCCGCAGGCGCCGACAAACCGTTTGCCATATATTCAGCCGATACTCTGTCAATTCCGCCCTCGATCAAACGCAGCACATACTGCGAGGAGGCAATCGCATGAATGGATTCCGAAGGATTGCTCTCCGTAATCCTGCTGAAATTATCATTGACAACATTTATATTTTTCGGAGAATATATTTCGCTGTGAATATCCCTTAAGACATAGCTGTAAAGTATACCGGCGGTCCTGTCGCTGATTTTTTTCGGGTCGGCCTCCAAGGCCGCCGAGCGTATATCCGGATTGCCTGATTTTTTGGCGTAATTGATTATACCTTCAATATCAAAATCCTTTGCCGACAGCACCGATTGACCGATTGCTTTATACCTTCTGTTTATATCGGCATTAGCGGCAATGTTTACAGCCGTCTGCCCGCCTCCCAGTAATCCGCCTATCGCCGTGCCGTATCCGAACTCCTGTGCCATACGCTGCGGATTTATGACGGCGTCCTGATCGTCCATCGAGAGAATAGCGCGATCACTGTCATAAACCGCTTTTGCGGTAAGATTGCTTATAATTCCCTGAATAACCTCTTCGCCGCCCTCTTCAAGCGACGACTTAAACCATTTCCATAAGGCGCTTTCCCCCGACTCTGCCGCACGCATAAGGCCCGCCGGCAAGCTCTGAAAACCGCCTGCGCCGGTGGCGCCTCCTACCTCTACGGCAGAGTTCAATGCAGAAGCAAAAAGCGTAAAAAGCATAGCCTCATCCTGATTGGCGCCGTTTTCCAAAGCTTCGTCATAATTTGTCCCCAGCTCTTTGGTAAACGAGCTCCAGTAAGCCGGATTTTTAGCCATAGCGCTAACCGAAGTCCTGAAGGTTTCCGCAAGCGAGGCTGAAGAAGCCCCCATTTTACTCAATGAGGCCGGCGCGCTTGCACCCGCTGTCATAACAGCTAAAATCATATCGGGCAGATTTTCCGTCACCCCTGATATCACTGTACCAGCTATTACATTCTTATCACCGACGGCATAAGCGTCACGCTGCATTTCTCTTTGACTGTTATCTGCAATTTCCTTAAAATATTGTTTATTATCGCTGTATATTTTACCGATTTTTTCTAAGCCGAAGGCTCTGGCTATGTTACCGAGTACAAAATCGCCGCTCGAAGCTAATCCGTAAAGGATTTGGTTCCATCCGTTTTTTACGGATTTTCCTGCATAGCTGAGCCAAGTGCCGTCACCGTAAAGATTGTCTTTAATATCTTCTATTTTCTTATCGATTTCTTCCTTTTGCTCGTCGGAAGCATATTTTTTCTGGGACTTCAATAAATCTATCGCTTCATCCGCGTTGTTCGTGCCGTATTCAAAGCTTGTCATATAATTTGTATATGCCGCATTGCGGTTTTCATAGGCAGCCTTAAGCTTTTTATAATATCTGCGCTTTTGTTCATCAGCTTCCCATTTATCCGTAGCACCCAGCCAGTCAAGCGCTCTTGTCATAAAATTGCCGCCGTAGCCATAAGAGGGGCCGGCCTCTCCGCCGGTATAAAGCACGGTTTCTCGATCAAACATTTCTTTCAATTCATTAAGCGAATATTTTTCAAAGCCGTCGCCCTTTGTCACCTCTGCGGCATATTCCTCCGCTTTTCTCCCTGCATCGGCCATCTGTTGACTTTTAAGTTCCAAGGCCGAAGGGTTCTTCTTCGCCGCCCAGCCGTTGTTTTCTTCAGCGTAGGAAATAAGGCTGTCAATCGATTCCGGAGAAACATATTCACCCCTTTCAAGCTTATTAAGCGTAGAACCTGCGCTGTTTTTCTTTATATATTCGAGTGCGCCCTTTGGATTAGTCCGCCAGTCCGGAGGAATAACCATAGTATTGACATAATCAACCGTCTTGTTCTGAAACTGTCCTATACGCTTTCTGGTTTCCTCGGCGCCGTCCTTCATTAATGTCTCTTCTCTTACTTTGCCAGCTTTAATCCAGTTTCCGCCTGTTTTATCAGCTGCCTTTCCGGCTTTTATCCACATATTTCCTCCGCCTTTCATGTAGGAACATCTATATACCAATTTTTCTCTTTACCTTCCTCAACCTTTTTTGCCGGAATATATCTTCCTAGGTAATCATCCCATATCCAGTACTTTGTAAGAGTTAAGGGATTGCCGTTTCGGCCTTTGTAATTTTCTTTGGTCTTCCAAATGCTTTTAACATGTCCCTGATAATTGACAGCGTTTTTTTCTTCCAGTTCTACTTTCCCGTAATCATATCCGTCAATAACGACACCCTTGGGCTGGTAACCGTTCCATACGCCGTATCTTTTAAGCTGCTCATTGGTATATCCGCCTATCCTTTGCCCGGTATATGGATTGATGCCCGCATCAAAGTGCCATTCCTTTCCGTTCCGGTCTGCAAATTTATAAACAGTTTTTCCGGAACTGTTCTTATATGAGCCAAGCAGTTTATAGTAAGGCATGTTTTTTTCTTTAAGCATTTCCTCATTTTCATTCCTTAGCTGCTCATTCTCCCTCCTGAGTTGCTCCTCCAGCTTTCGCTGTTCTTCCTCAGCCACCGCCTGCTCATATCTCGATTCGGCCTCTTCGCTTATCAGATTGTCATAGTAATTATTGATTTTTGTCTCCTGCAAAGTCCTGCTGTTTTCTATATCGGTAAGGGCGTCGTTGAGCTGACCCGCGAGACTGTCTATGTCCCTCTGCTTTGAACGGTCGAGCCCTCCCGTAGTATTCAGATATCTGTTTTGATTTCCGGCATCGTAAACGCTCTTTACGCCGGAGCTCGCCAGCCCGAGATTGGCCATATTCTCGGCGATCTCGCGCTCATTTATATATTTCTGCACCGAGGCGTCGCTGTACATATCGGTGTAGGCGTCGCCCGCGGTGTCGATTTCACGGTTATACTGCTTAGTAACGCTTTGTTTTTGATTGTTAAATTCGGTATTGCTGAGCGAAAGCTCCTTTTGGCGCTTGGGATTGTATTTATCCTGCGCCTCTTTTATATATTTGTTTTTGTCCGGCACTGCCATCCTTTTACCTCCCGAAATAAAAAAAGCGTATCATTAAGATACGCTTTTAAAATTATGTTTAATTCAATTATCCAACCTTGGTGTATTCGTATATATAATTAAGCTTCGTATCCTGAAACAGAAGCTTACCGCCGGAAATTTTTATATGCCATTGCCGCGACTGAGAATCCGAAATAATCAATTCCGATTTATCGATTCTTATTATTTTGTCAGCATTCAGTCTGGCTCTCTTTACAGTAAACAAGCTATTATTCCGGTATGGGCTATCCCTATTAAGGGTTTCTTCCGATACTTTACCTGCCTTAACCCAATTGCCATCATCTTCTATTTTCACTTTTTCCACAGATTTTTTGCCGGTGCGTTTCCATATACCCTGGATTGAAGTAAGCGCGGCAAAGCTTTCTTCATTGCTTAAAATTTCCTCGGCGTCGAGAAAATCTCCGCAGGCGATAAAATAGTCATAAGCCTTTAAATCTTCATCCGCCCATAAAACCTTGGCATGACAGTAATAGTAATACTGCCGTGAATCCTTATAGCTGTCTTCAAGAGCGTCGAAAAGCGGCTCCGCTTTTTCAAAGCCGCCTTTTCCGGCCAGCTCTTTCCCCTTATCATAAAAAAGCTTCCGCACCGCGCCGTCAAATTCAAACAGGTCGCTGCCGGAATAGGACGCGACTGCCTTTTCGCATTTGCCGTCAGAAATAAGCTTTTCATAATATAAATATCTGATACCGGGAATCACGGCAAAAAAGGCGGCTGACGACAGCACCGCCGCTGCCGCCGCGGTAACAGCCGCCGCTATAAGTCTTTTTCTCCGCCTGCGCTTACGCTCCGCCTGCTTTTCACCCGCAAAGCTTGCGTATTTTTCCAATTTCTCACGGTACGCCCCGCCGGACAAAGCCAGCGCGGCGGCGAAATCCTTATTTTCCAGAAGCCTTTCGGGTCTTGTGACCACCTGCTCCAGCTCCTGCAGCTTAAAATCCGCCAACATTCTGCCGATATGCGCCTCGGCGGTTTCCCTTTGCGACAGCTCGAAATCGAAATGCGCGCGGGCCGCCCGCCATTTTCCCTCGTCCAGATACCTCCGTCCGGCGGCGTCTTCGGTTTTATGATGGCAGTACGGGCAGAACACGCTGTCATCCGGGATATTTTTATTACAGCCTCTGCATACCATTCAAACCCCTCCTCACCTTATATAATACAGGTCTTGAGGCCGGGTGTCAAGCAGATTTGACCGGAGCCGCGGAAACCGCCGGCTATCTTGAAAGGCCGAGCAGACGGTAGGTGAGCGAAAGGGAGGATACCGAAAGCAGTCCGCGGCTTTCTATACGCAGGGCGATGCGGTCAAGTATGCGGCAGGGCGGCCGGAAATGCCTGCTGCGTATATATTCGGGCGACCGTACACCGCCCGAGCGTTCGGCAAGACGTACCTGCTCCCTGCCGGTTTCTCCCTGACCTGTAATAAAGGTCATCTCGGCGCTTTCGCCGCTGTCGGCACCGAAGGCTACGCTGATGAGCGGCACCGTTTTGCTGACAGACGGACTTCCGAAATCAAACAGCTTGGTCTGCACCGACGACTCTATCGGAAAATCCCCCTCGGCGCTCGTGAAAAATATAAGGTCGCTGCCCGAATTGCCGTCAAAGCGGCAGGCCTCAAAGCCGCCGGTCAGCCCGCCGGCGTTATAATAAACGCACATCAGGGTATTTCCCGCGGCAAAGCCGCTCTGCACACCGTACTCGGCAAATCTGCTGTCGTCTTCGCTGAGCTCCCAGTACCACCACGGTATGCCCCGCTCGGCGTCCTCGGTCTTGGTATAGGAGGCGGCGTTGGCATAGCCGTAGCTTTCGTAGTCCATAACATATATATCCTTGCCCGCAAAGAGAAAATAGTGCCCGTTCCAGTCTGCCGACGTAGCGGTTTCCAGCTTTTTCTCACTCTTAAGGCGCGGCTCTATCATAGCCGAAACGGAATATATACTGTGCTCGTTATACTGATTTTCTCCTACAAGGGTATAAACCCTGCCGTCGGAGCAGGCCCAGACCAAACGGTTGCGGCAAAGCTGTACGGTGTCGGGGCAGTCGCACCCTATTGCGGAGTTGAGCTGCATCATCGGGAATATCGCCATAGACGGGCTTTTCCCGTCCTCCGAGGAGGAGGTCTGCGTGTACTTAGTAAAAAATGTCTCCCTTTCCTTAAAGATGACCAGCATATCGGTCTGCCTGCCGAAGGCGGTGATCCTCTGGTTGGAGTCGCCGAGCTTTGCGAAGCTGTTTTCGGCAAAGTAAAGCGGATTTAAAAGCTCCGACCACATAACAAGGTTTTTCTCGCCGCCTGCCGCGGACGACGAACTGTTACATCCCAAAAACAGCCTTGTTCCGCCGTGCAGGCCGGTGGCGTCGCCGCCGAACCAAACGGCGCGGCGCATACCGAACAGACGGTTCTTCCCCTCGGCGGAAAACGGGCGCGGAGCCGTAATCTCTAAATTATCCTGCAAATAATCCTCCGCCGAAACCGTAGCGGTCTGACCGCCCGACGCGTTCACGAAATACAGCTTTTTCCCCGAAAGCTTCATAAGCCGGCCGTCTCCGGGAGATGCAGTCTCATTATATCCGTTTTCAAGCTTTACCGAGTGTGTAAATACCCTGCCCGACTTATCGCGTACGGCGGCGGTTACCGTCTGCTCACGGAAGGCCGCGTCGCTTACGTCGTAAAGCAGTGAATATACCATCGGATGAGTTTTATTTTCCTCATTGACAGCGTCGGTATTCACCGAGGAATAAATCATTTTATAATAGGGAGAAAGAATGTTGAAGTCCTCGTATCGCTCAGCGCCGTTCTGCTCGAGCGCCTCGAGCGAAAGCACCTCGTCGGCGCCGCTCGGGTAACAGTTTATAAGATATCGGGGCGCGGTGTATTCCTCGGTTATCTCATCCCACTGACTGCTGTCTCCGAGCGGAAAGATATCGAGGCTGTATATCTTCTGCTCCTGCAAAAAGGCATAGAGCCTGCCGTCGGACTGGGTGACAAAGCTCAGCTCCGACGGAAGAGGCGGCATTGATATTACGCGCTCGGGCGATACCCAGAAAAAGCCGGTCTCAAAGGCCGGCACAAATTCCGTTTCCAGGGAAGGGCCGGGCAGTGCCTCAGTCTTTCGCTCACCTGAGACGGTATAATAATAAAGCCGGTAGACCTGCCCGCCGTCGGCCACCGTGATATCGGTAGGTCTGCCGGAGGCCGTCTCGTCATACATCAGCGGGCTGTATGAAAGATACTGTCCGCTTGTAAGCGAGGGCCGCGTTTTCAGCGAGCCGTCCGAAAACCATACGTTCTTGCAGTCGGTAAGCTGATTGTCGCCGACGGCAGTGAGGGCGTCGCGCAGATTGAGCCCGCCCGAAAGTGCGGGAACTCCGACCGTTCTCTGCTGTTGTTTGTTAAGACTCGGATATATCACGGCGCACCTCCTTACGACGGACTCGGAATACCGTCGGCAATGCGTCCGCCGCCGGTCAGCGCCGTGCGCTTCTGATTATAAAGCATAACAAAAAACTGCTGGCTGTCGCCGTCCGACTCCGACTGGGCAAGCTGCGCCGCAACGCCGTATGGCATAACGTCGTAAAGCGCCCTTTCGGGGAGCAGTACCGGCTCGCAGAGCGAGGAAAGCGGACGAAAGCCGCTGCCCTGCGTAATGTAGTAAAGATCGGCATAGACCGCGTTGATGACAGCCAGCGCACGGCTTCTCAGTCTCTGTTCGGCCGGGACCTCGCCGAGCGAATCGGTGTAGCCCAAAAGTATCAGCGCCCTTTTAAAAAGCTCCGCTCCCGTCATACCGCCGCCCCCTCTGCGCCGTATTCCGCTAAAATGCGGCTGATAAGCTCGCTTCTTTCGGTCTCGGTCAGGCTCATCAGCCTGGCGTAAAGCTCGGGGTAGCTTTTTTTAAGGGCATAAAGCAGCTCTTCGGATTCGGCGGCGCCGTAGCCTGCCTGCGCTCCGCCCGAATAATCCGCCGCGGCATTTTGATCTCCGTAGCCCTGCAATGCCGCCCCGGAATACCCTTGAGCGGAATAATATCCGCCGCTCTCCGAATAAGGCGAAGCCTCCGCTCCCGAAAGGCCGGGCGCTCCCGCGGCAGAAGAAGCCCCGCTGTCGGGCATTCCCTCTTCCTTCAGCCGCTGTGCCTCAAGGTCGGCGAGCAGACCGCCTGTGTCGGGTATCATACCCTTCGGCATTCTCTCGAGATACTGTTCAAAGGTTATCAGCCCCGCCTGCAGAAGATTGCCGAGGGTTGCCACCGTTACCGACTCGCTCCATACCGTCGAGGCTCCGACGTCTATACGGGCGGTAATTATCAGCTTCCTGTACCTCTCGGCCGAAAAGGGCAGATACCTTGTGCCGTCCTTATCCTGCACCTTGAGCCAGCGGTCGCCGTAAAGGTTTACCCAGAAATCCGCCCAGATGCGGGCGATATCCTCTATAAAATCGTAAAACCTGTTCTGGTACATCTGCATAGGCGCCATAGCCGCCTCGCGCAGCTGGATTATGGCGGCGGCGTTGTCGGGCCGTATATCGCCGAGCGCGGCGTCGTTAGCACCCGAATCGGTCATTGTATATGACGCGAGACTGTCTATCACATCGCGCAGCTGCGGCGAGAAAACCGGCGGGGAGACATATCTTATCGCCCCCGCGACATCCTCGGCCGTGCCGTAAATCTTTATTATCTGCCCGGGGTCATTGGTTACGTTGTCGGTCACCGAATCGCCGTTTATGACCATCTTGGGCATGCCCGCCGCCATCAGCGCCCATATCTCGGCGGTCAGCGCGCGGTTTATCGCTATCTGATTGGGTATAAGATAGGTGATCTCGCTGTCTCCGTAAGCAGAGGAGCGCCGTCTTTCCCAGCAGAATTTCGCCAGCGGGTAAAGGCGTATTTTTAAATCCCACTCGGGGCGGACTACGGCGTTTTCGCTCACCCGCACCGCCTTAACGGTATATCCGCGGCCGTCGGGATCATACTCCTTATAAAGCTTGGTGAGCACCGTAATGCGGTCGCTGTTTTCGGGCTCGGAATCCCCGCGGTCGCCCGAGTTGAAATTATAGACGCGGTCGGGGCAGATCTCCTCAAGCTCCCTTGCCGAGGCGCCGAAGCGCCTGGCCTCACGCCTCACCTCGGCGGCGGGGCGCCGCTGGGCTATGATGATATAAGGCTGCGACTGCACCTCGTCGCTGTTCGGGTCGCCGAAGATGACATTCTCTTTATCCAGCACCTCAAGGGCAATGTCGCCCTTTATCGGCTCTGTTTTGGCTGCGTCGGCGTAAAGCCCGGTCTCGGTATCGCCGTCCCAGTAGGTATATGCCACCGCCGTGCCCGAAATATAGGCGTTGCGCAGAAGCTGGTCCTTTTTGGAATCGAATTTCAGCCTCTCGGCGGTGACTCGGAAATAGTCGGACATCGCCGCGGTCACGGCCGCCGCCTCGGCGTCGCCGACCTCGCCCTCCGGGAAGATACCCTCCTCAAGCGAGCGGCGCGCCGCCTCGACGCGCTGTTTCATCTCCGAATTGTCGGGAACGCCGTCGGCGCTGTAATTCACCGCCGCGGGGGCCGCGCCTATGGCCGATATCTTGTATTCGCCGATACGCTTTATTATATTGCGCCGCGCAAGCGGGCGGGAATTTCCGCACTGGGCGCCGTACCACTGGTCGCCGACGAAAAAACGCTCGTTGAGCTTTGTCTGCTCATAAAGCCCCCGCTCTCCGATGCTCTCCTTATACTGACGTCCCGCCTCGTATTCCGCGAACACCGCGCGGGGCGTGGATTTTATCTTCATACCGTTCCTCCTTTACATATAAGGTATCCTCCCCAAATCGGGGAGGATATACATATCAGGTCGCAGAGGTCTCGATAATGCTTTCGATATTGTCTAACCCGTTTTTCTTGACGAATACATCATAGTAAATTCGGTAATCGAAGACATAGGCGTCGGCGTCGAGATTCTGCTCCGGTGAGAATATGCGCATAGTCTCGGTCTTCTTGACCAGGCTCGCGCCCTTCTTCGGCAGTACCAGCGCACGCACATAGTCGGCCTTCGCGGCAGGGGCGAAGCCGCCCTCGGTTGTCTTGGCGCCGGCGTCGAAGGTGTAGGCTCCGCGCATGCGCTCGGCCGATACCGGAATTATCGCCATACCGTTGAGGGTCTTGACCTTGAGGTTTGCCTCCCCCTTCTTAAAATCGGATACCGCTATGTGACGGGTAACCTCGTCCGAGTTCATCAGCGCGAAATAGAGGGTCGGGTCGACAAAGGCGACCAGCTCGTCGGTAAAGCCCGCGCGGGAGCAGACGTTGTTCTGCGCCGTCATAAGCTGCTTGAAGACCTCGCTTTCGGTGTAGGTCTGTGTATGGGAATTATCCTTGGCGACCCCCGCCAGCTTGGAGATGACATAGGCATCCATTTCGGGAACCACCTTGGTGCGGACATACTCGCCGAGTATCTTGCCGGCAAGGTTGGAAACACCCGTCTCGTCCATATCCTCGCGGTCGAGCTGAAGCTGACGGCCGCGGTCCTTGGAAAGGGTAAAGGAGGTCTGGGAAACGGTTATCCCGCTCTTGGAATAGCCGTTCTCACGGTCATAGTCGGCAAGACCGACAAAATCTATATCCGGGATCAGCACGGTCTTTGCACCTACGAACTTGGTGCGGAATACGTTGTCGGCCAAAAAGCCGGTAGCGGCGCTCTGTACCAGCGCCTTGTCAAGCTCCGAGGCATATTTGCTCGCAGCAGCTAAAGTATTAAGTGGCATAATATTTTTTCCTTTCTTTTTTAAAAATAATATCGGTTCCGGCCGTTATTCAGCCGGAGCCGCGAATATAAAGCGGACGGGGTCAGCTCCAGAGGCCTCTTATAAACGCCCTGTCGGACGGCGCCTCACTCTCGTATGAGGCCGCCGTCCCCGCCGAAGCGTCCCTCGCCCTTTCAGAGCTTCTTTGATATGCGGCAATGCGCTTTTCTTCACTGTGCCGGTACCTTAAATAGGCCGACAAAAGATCCATGCCGCCCGCCGCAAGCTCCTTGACGCTTTTGGGCAGCGCGGCAAAGCTCTCTGTTTCGGGAAATTCATTTTTCAGCTCGCGGTACTCGCGCGCGAGCCTGCGCTCCAGGCTTTCCCGACGAATATTCTGCGCCGCCTTCTCGGACGCCCTGCGCACGGCGGTCAGCCTTTCGTATTTTTCCTGCCGCTCTCGGCGGCTCAGCTCTACCATCCGCTCTACCGCTTCGGGGTCGTCGTACCGCTCCGAAAGCTCGGCGCGCAGCTTATCCTCGGAGGAGCTGATCAGATTTTCGGCAAAAGCGTCGGCCGTCATACCGTACTGCGCCGCCAGATAGTCCAGCTTCGCATATACCGGAGCAAGCTTTTCATCGTAGTAAAGCCCTTTCTGCGCCAGCGTTACCGCCTCGTCCTTTGTGAGCGCGCTTGTCAGGTATTCATAAAACGCCGCTTCGATCTCCGCTTTGGAGGACTTCAGACTCTCCGCCTTTTCCGTGGGATACAAAAGCTGGCTGCGCCGGTCGTTGGGCGCGTCCCGGCGGACAAGATACCCCTTCGCTTCAAGATTTTTCGTCCGTCGCGCAATGGCGGCCTTGTCCGCGTGCAGAAGCTCGGCGAGCGCAGCCTGCGTGCAGCCGGGATGGTGGCGCAGCGCGTGGATCAGATCGATCTCCGCCGTGCCGACGCCCTCCTCGCGCAGCGAGAGCAGCACCAGCTTTTCCGCCTCGCGCGCGATCTTGGTGATTTTCCGTTCCGTAATGTCCATAGGCGCCTCCGGAGAATAGAATAAATGGAATAAAAAGTTGCAGGTACATCGTTGTATGTACAACTATTATAGCGCGGCGCTGCCGCCTGTCAAGAAAAAACTCCCTCCGTCCCGCGCTTTTCCGCGGACGGAGGGAGATATAATTCAGTTTTTCCGGAAATAGATGTTCAGATCGACGTCGCCGTCGATGCCGTTCACCGAGCCGGTGCTCGAATACTGCCACATATCAAAGTTGAATACGATGCGCGGCTTCGCCTCGTATTCGGCGTACCAGAATTCGTAGTCGGAGAGCTGGCGCAGTATGTATTTCCGGTAGCCGAGATACTGCGTGAAATAGATCATCGCGTCATACCCGGCGTCCTCGACGGCGCGGCAGAACGTTTTGGCGCTCTCGCAGAGCACCGCGCGCGAAACGGTATATGTGCGCGCGTCGCTCCCGCCGACGATCTCCCAGTCGAACACGACCGGGAACGTGACCTTGTACGGGCGGATCGCGTTGAGCACGAAGGCGGCTTCTTCGGCGGCTTCCTCGGCGTTGATCGCCTGCGAATAGAAGTAAACGCCGACCTTCAGCCCGGCGGCGGTCGCCCCGGCGATGTTCTTTTCAAAGTATTCGTCCATATAGATCTGGCCGGCGGTCGAGCCGCGGTAGCCGACGCGGATCATCGCAAAGTCAATGCCGTCGGCGGCGACCTTTTCCCAGTCAATGTCGTACTGGTGCTCGGAAACATCGATGCCGGTGAGATATTTCCCGCCGGAATACTGCATCCGGCCCCGGCTGTCGGCCGAAAAGCCGTCCGGCGCCCAGGCGAGCATCGGAAAGCCGTTCGAGCGCACCGCGGCGCTTGCCGCGATCTCCGCTTCGGGGGAGAGAGGCGCTTCGCGCAGCTCTTCGGGCAGCGGCGTTTCCGAAGGCGTGCCGGAGGTGTCCGGCGCGGCGGTGGGCACGGCGGTATTCTCCGGCGTTTCCGTGCCGGACAGGCGGCCAAGCAGCGAAACGACGCCGATCACCGCGCCGAAAAGCAGCGCCGCGAGCACGGCCCAGAGAACGATGCGCCCCGCGCGCGGGCGCGTCTTGAGCGCCGTGCCGCCGGAATGGTCAGAGCGTTTTGCCATAGGTCTTTTATCCTTTTCTTTCTTTGGAAAAAGAGACCCGCGGGAGCGGGTCTCTTTTTATAAGACGGAAGGGGAGGGGAAAACGTTCACTCCGCCGCGATCATGTAATAATATACCGGCTGACCGCCGCTGACAAGGGAAACGTCCGCCTCCGGGAAGCAGGAGGTGAGACTCTCGGCGACGCCGTTGGCGTCGGTCTCGGTCACGTCCTGGCCGTAGTACACGGTGAGGAATTCCGGCTCGAGCTCGCCGAATGCCCAGTTGAGCTCCTTGAGGAGCGTCGGGAGACTGGCATAGCTGCCGAGCAGCTTTCCGTCGAGCAGCGCGAGATACTCGCCCGCGTGGATGATGTGGCCGTCGTAGTCCGAATCGCGCGCGGCATAGGTCACGAGCGCGGTGTGGACGCGCGCGGCGCTCTCCTTGAAGGATTCCTCCAGAGCGTCGGGAGACTGGTCGGGATCCATATAGGCCAGCGCGGCGACGCCCTGCGGCACGGTGCGGGTCGGGATGACGCGCACGGTCTTTTCCGTGAGCGGGATGCACTGCTCCGCCGCCATGATGATGTTCTTGTTGTTCGGGAACACGAACACGGTGGAGGCGGGCGTCTTGTTCACCTCGCGGAGAATGTCGTCCGTGGAGGGGTTCATCGTCTGGCCGCCGGTCACGATCCGGTCGGCGCCGAGCGAGCGGAAGAGATCGGCCATGCCGTCTCCGGCGCACACGGCAACGAAGCCGACTTCCTTCTCGGCGGGGGCGATCTCCGGCTCGGCCTCGGCCTCCGGCTGGGCGGCGGCAGGCGCGGCGGCGGTCTCCTTGTCGGCGAGAGAGGTGTGCTGGTTGCGCATGTTCTCGATCTTCACGGTCTGGAGCGGGCCGTAGCGCAGCGCTTCGGTCAGCGCGCGGCCCGGCGCGTCCGTGTGGACGTGGACCTTGATGATGTCGTCGTCCTCCACGAGCACGAGCGAGTCGCCGAGACTCTCGAGGAAGCTGCGCAGCAGCTCCGGATTGCGCTTTTTTTCACGCGCGACGATGAACTCGGTGCAGTAGGTGAACGTGATCTCCTCGTCGTTGATCGCGGAGAATTCCGCGCTCGTCTTGGTCTCCGTCACGGGAGCCTTGGCGACGAACTTGCCCTGCAGGCAGAGCAGCATCGCGTTGAGAATGACGACGTAGCCTTGGCCGCCGGCATCCACGACGCCCGCCTTTTTGAGCACGGGGTTCATGTCCACGGTCTTGGCGAGCGTTTCGCGCGCCACGGCGAGAGCGTCGGCGAGGAGCTCTTCGATATCGGTCACGCCGGCCTTGCTCCGCTCAACGGCGGCTTCCGAGGCGCAGCGGGACACGGTGAGCACCGTGCCTTCGGCAGGCTTCATAACGGCTTTGTAGGCGGCGTCCACGCCGTCGCACATCGCCTTGGCCCAGTCCGCGGCGCTGCACTCGGCCTTGCCGCGCAGACTCTTGGCGAGCCCGCGGAACAGCAGGGAGAGGATGACGCCGGAGTTTCCCCGGGCCCCCCGAAGCAGGGCGCTGGCCGCTGTCTGGGCCGCTTCTCCCACGGTGGCACACTGCTTTTTCTTCAGCTCCGCGGCGGCAGCGCTGATGGTCAGGCTCATATTGGTCCCGGTATCCCCGTCGGGGACTGGGAATACGTTCAGGTCGTTGATGTGCTGCTTCTGGGCACTGATGGCGGCGGCGGCATGGATGACCATCTGCTGAAAGGCCGCTGCGTCAATGGTCTGTGTCATATCGGCGATGTTCCTTTCTACAAATGGTTAAAACCGCATGGAGTCCACAAAGACGTCCACGGATCTCACTTCCACGCCGGTGGTCTTGCTGACCACATAGCGCACCTCGCTCATGATGGAGCGGCAGCCGGCGACCAGATTGACGCCGTTT
>USHL01000006.1 GCA_900554525.1 uncultured Oscillospiraceae bacterium
CTTACACGCAGTCCGTTCTCTGCGGCATACACCGCAGGCATCGGTCCTCCGTTAGGCGGCAGCATTCCAAGCTTATAAAGCACGGCTGAATCAGAGTACGTCTGCTTACCTTTTTCCAAGTCCGGCTTCCGTACTCCGCAATCCGCTCTGAATGCCTCCATATCGGTGATAAAGCCGAAATTGTCATAGGTGATCACAGTATTTCCCGATATTTTCTTCTCTGATGCCGCGGCTTTGCCGTCACTGTCAAGATATATTGAATTTTGAGCTAAAATCTGTATTTTGAAATCAAGGGTTTCGCCGTCGTGACCCTCCGCAAAAAGCAGATCAAGCGGAAAAACCACATATCCGTTTTTAAAATCGCCCCAGTTTTTTTCCTCATTCGCGGTGCCTGTAATCGGCACATTATCAATGCCTGCCGAAAGCACACGCCCGTTTTCGCTGTTAATAAAATAGACATCGGCCTGACTTCCGGGGACAGGTATCTCTCCGCTCCAGCTGCCGCCCGGTTCACGATAGAAAAACTTAAAAAACGGCTGAAACACCGCGTCCGGATCAGTCAGAAAATTCTGAGAATCCCTGTTCTCAAACTCCTGACCGAACCAAAATATCAACGCCTCAGCGCCCTGCGGTACAGTCACATTTTCAAACAAAACACTCGGCCACGCCGTATCGGAGCCGTTTGCTGAGCGGCAGGCGATACCGCTGCCATCCGGCGAGGAATCTGATATACTGTATTCCCAATGCTCCGCTGAAATATCCCGGTCGCTGTCACAGCTGTTCACTATACTGTAATATCCTCCGCCTGCAAAAACCCTGTTTTTCTCCGCATATGCTGCGGTTTCAGCCTGCACCGAAACAGCCGCCGTGCAAATCAACGACAAAGCTGTCAGAAGTGCCGTAATTTTTTTAAGCATTCTGCTTCCCCACTTTTAAAAAAGACCCGGCTTAGCAAATAAACCGAGTCTTTCTTCAATTTTAATAGGCACCCTTTATTATGACCGGAGAACCGGTAAGCGCAATGGTAACTCTGCCGTTTTCGGCCTTATAGGTTTTAGCATTGCCCATAATATCAATGACTTCGACAGTAGACTGATCCGTACCGAAAGTCACATTCTGCGAACCATGCCACTGGTTTTCCCAGGGTCGGCGGTTCTCTCTCGGAGGACGTGTGATCGGCACCTCGTCATTTGGCAGACGCGCGCAGTTGGACCATGCCACAAGCACATCTCCGTCAAGCTCAGTATCAAGAGTAAATACTCTCAGCTCGTCTCCGTCGTCATACTTGTTGTTTATCTCGGCGCTCTGTACGCTTTCAAGCTGCCTTGTCATATTGGCAAACATAACCGCCGCGGGCTTCGGCATAATGCGTCCGAAATAATCGGGATAATAGAAGCTTCCGAAGTTGAACTCAACGTCACTGTCATCAACGCCGACGCCCGAATTGGAATAATCGGTAAAGCAGTAGGCGAGGATATTGGTCGCGCCGTAGGCCAGCGAAAGAATATAACAGCGCATATTATAATCCGCCTGCGTCCTGATATCCACCGCACGCTTATCACCCGGGACGCTGGGATATCCGGTCTCGGTGACATAGGTCTCCTTATAGCCGTACTTCTCCAGCGCAGCGTTATTGCGCTTAAGAGCGGATTCGACATGCCAGATATTGTCTATCGGCAGATCCGGCGAATACGGATAGCCGTAAGGGTGCAGCGCTACTGCGTCAAACTGATCCCAGCCGCCGTATTCGGCAATTTTGTCATACCATGCGGATTGTCCGGCTGCTATGGCTGCACACAGATTTTTATATCCCTGCTTTGAAACATTTTCGAACGCCGTCAGGAAATAATTATTATAATAATCATCAAAAGCCTGATCGATCGGCGCTACGCCGTTTATAACCTCCATGTTCAGCTCGTTGCCGGTAACAAAAGCATCAATTCCGTATGACGCGAAGGTATCAATATAGCGCTTGTCTCCCCAGCCGGTGGCGAAGATACGCATTTTCTCCTCCTGGGCCTTTTTGATATAAGCTACCGAATTATCTATATCGTCAAGGCTCAGCGGCGTGGCACGGATAGTAGCAACGCCTATCTTGCTCGCAAGCTCGAGATAATCCATATAAGGCTCGTTCTCACCGCCCAGTATCTGACCGATACCGAACGGGCTGGTAGCCTGATATTTATATTCATAATCTTCAAGCAGAGCAAAAGGATAGTATTCGCGGTAATACTTTCCGTCCTCGGTCACTATCATAAGGTTTAAGAAGAATATCCCGTAATATCCGGGGTCGAAGTCAACCGTGCGGTTGGCTTCAAGCTGGCCGTATACCGTACTGTTCAGGTACAGCCCCGCGTCGACTATATTTCCGTAATAATCGCGTATATCATAACGGTAGCTGAAAAGGACGTCTTCCTTTGTGAGATTGGTCACATTGAGATTGAGCTTCACACTGTCGCCCACAAAAACGGTGGAATTTTCGGTGTTGACGTCCACCGCCTCGACGCCGGTCGCCACCGACATACTCTTGCCGGAGAAAAGCGCGCGGTAATCGGGATTATCCTCTTCGGGTGAGTTTTCAAACACCAGGCTGTATATTACCGTTTCGCTGAAGTTCTGAGTCGCATCCTCGCTGCCGAAAAGCGGAATGGAGAATTCCGGATAACGATTATAGTAATCCCAGTAATAGCTCGGTATGTTTTCGCTTCTCAGGAAGGTATACATACGGTTGTTTTCGTCAAAATTCTGAACGGTGCACCAGGCGTCTATATCTTTATATGGGAAGTCTCCGTCCTCCGGATACACCCAGTCGGTCGAAAACATCTTGTCGCTGCTCTCATACTCATTGAGCAGATAACGCTGAAATCTCGAGCTCGAGCCGGAAACCGCTTCGCTTCCCGCATAATTTATTGAAGCCTCAACCTTGATGCTGTTGCTGTAAAAAGTATAGGTAGTCGAGCATTCCTGCACGCTGTCGGCCTGCTGTCCGATCGCCCTGTAATTGACCGTTACCGAAATCTGATTGTCGGCGATGGTCTGCGAGAAATCCTCGATCGTATAATTATTCACAAGGACTCTGCCGCCCTCTGCGGATAAAATATAAAATCCTCCGCCGGAGATAGCGTCGACCAGCTTGCCGGAACGGTCCCTAAAGGCTATGTATTCGGTGTTGTCGTCGGCAATGCCGTAAGCATAGTTGTCGCCCTCAAAATAGAATTGAAGCGCCGTGTTGTCAACTATAAACGATTCGGCAAAAGCAGATTCAGGCTCCTCTTCTTCGTCAGACGGCTGACCGCCGTTATTGCCGTTATCCGTGCCTCCGTTCGACCCGCCGGTTTCGCCGCCGGAGCCGCCGTTCGAACCGCCGCCCACAGAATCGGAAGCGCCGTTTTCCTGATCCTGGTTCTCACCCGGCGTCGGTGTGGGCGTATTCGGATTTTCGTCGGTATTATCAAAATCCTCCGTCTTATCGACATCGTCTCCGACCGGAACATCCCAGTCGTAGTCAGATTCCGAGCTTGTCGAAGATACGTCGTCGTCCTTTTTCCCGCAGGCGGAAATTGAACAAATCAAAAGCACGGCTGCCAATACAAAACTTATAAGCCTTGTAATTTTCATTATTCAGCCTCCTAAAGTGGTCGGTACAGTCCGCACGAGGTCCGCCCATGCGGACTGTCTAATATTATCAGTTGGCGCCTTTCCAGACAGCGTCTATATCGGCCTGCGCCTGCGCGGCGATAGACTGAACATAAGCCTGTGCCGACTGGCCTGCGTCTATACCGTAATCTCCGCGGAATATGTTATCTGTAGTATCGCCGTAATAGCTCTGCAAATCAAGCTTCGCATAGGCCCATTCCGCCATCTGTACAGCCCTGTCAAGGCTGGCGGCGTCGTCAAAGTAGCTCTCAAGCGCCTGCTCCGCAGACTTTCTCCAGGAAAGCCGCTTTGTAAAGTCGGTCATAATGCCGGCCAGAGCCTTTACATCCTTCTGATTGTTGCCTTTTTTAACCGGAATGCCCACGACCTCTACGCTGGTGCCGACATAGACCGCGGAATAATCCTTGGCGTTGGGTCCGAGCGGCAGGAAGGTGAAGCCGACGGTGTTTTTGCCGAGCGCCTCAATATAGTCAACCGAATAGTAGTAATCGCCGAACGACATAGCCGAAGTGCCGTTTTTAAAATTGCTGTCGCCCTTGACAATCCAGCCGTTCTTTTTGAGGTCGCCCGAAAGGTTTATCGCCGCGATGGCTGCCTCGCTGCTGAGATTCAGGGTGTGCTTGCCGTTATTGTTGGCTACCGGCCGGACCCCGTTCGAAGTAAGCGTAAAGGTGGTGCCGTAGTTATTGGCGGAAAAGCTCGAAATACCCACCTTGCCGTTTTGGGTCATCGCCTGGGCAACCTGCTTAAAGGTATCCCAGGTCCAGTTGTTCTGCTTTACATATTCCTCCGGAGTAGCGACGTTTGCGTTGGCAAATAACTTCTTGTTGAAGAAAACACCCGCGCCGGCGAGGTTGCCGGTATTTATCGACGGGCTGGCAAGATAATGCTTGCCCTTTATGACCATCTGGCTCATCGCCGACTGGTTCCACTGCAAATCATTGATCGATATAAGGTCGTCAAGCGGATGCAGATAACCGTTGATAGCAGTGCTCGGGAATGCCATATCTCCCGGCAGAAAAACTATATCGGCGCTGTTGCCGGCCTGCATCTGAGCGACAGTCTGATTAAAATAACTCATCGAATCTGTAACATTGGTAAATTTGATTTTACAGTTATATTTTTTCTCGATATCAGCCACAAGCTGCGTTTCCTGCTGATAGGTCGAAGAGCTCTTCTGCGGGCCCGCGCCCACGCCCCACTTGGAAATCGTAACGGTAGCGCCCTTGAGATCTGTACCGCTTGAAGTGTCGATTTTGCTTTCGTCGGTATCATTGGCGTTGTCAAAACCGCCGCCGCTGTTGCTGCTGCCGCCGGTATATGTACCGTCTGTTCCCTCGGTGCCTTCGGTACCCGAAACATAGGTTCCGCTTCCGCTCTCGCCCTCAATTACATCGGAAATAATTTCGGTTCTGGTGCCGCAGCCTGCTGCGGTAGCCATAAGTCCGAAAGCGGAAATAATTGAAAGTAAACGTATCAGAGTTTTCTTCATTGCTGTCTTCTCCTTGTTATATTTTTTCGGCGGACTCCCTGTCCGTCTTATATTTTTGTGATTCGGCTGCGCTTCGTAACTCAGCGCTTCACCGGGATTTACCGGTTTCCGATACTGCGGTCTGCCCGGTATTTGCGCTGTCCTCACGTTTTGTCCTACTGCCCGCCTTTGGGTGCGGCTATCTTTTTCTTGCCTATAATGCCTTTTTTCTTGAGAATAATCAGCGTAACCGCACCGCCTGCCGCAACGACCGAGCCGACTGTAATCAGCACTACCGCCCAAACCGGCCATCCGTAGGTTATGATAGTCCGTCTGATTACCTTGTCGCCGGTGCCGCCGGGTAACCAGTACCCGGGTGTGCCCGGTGTGCCGTCTGTGCCGGGTATATAGGTGCCGCCCCAATTACCGCCCGAATTACTGCCGCTGCCGTTACCGGTGCCGCCGTTATCCGGCCTTTGATTTTTGATTTGCTCTGCAAGTGCCGTATTTGCCTCAAAGTCTTCATCAAATTGAGCGGCGTCATTGTTTGCGGCGTCTACCTCAATGCCCTTGAAGAAAGCCAGCTCCGCTTCGTTGAGTCCGTAATAGATATCAACCGATTCTTCTCCCGCAAGGCTGCCTTTACTGATGACCGGCGTCCAGAAAACCTTGTTATCTGTATAATTCGGAATATCTCCCTTGACCATAGAAGCCTCAAAACGGACTATATCGCCTTCATAAAGCTCGGTTTCAAACCTTCCGAAATCAATATTGGCGTCCTTATTTATCTCCAGCCAATCGGCGTTTTCCGGCCATACCTTGTTGCCGTTGACCGTTATGCGCGCCAGCATCGTGCCGCCGGCATAGTTAGTATTAAGCTTTTTGGCTGAGGTAAAGGTATAAGCGCCGGTTTCCGGAACGTCGAAACGCCACGCCGCAATACCCGGGTTGCTGCCGTCAAGGCTGTTGCATACCCAAAGGTCACCCTTGCCGACGCCGAGCTTTTCACTCTTGGTTGTCTTCACACCGGTATCCGGATCGATGGTGGTATACTGCTTCAGCCCCGCGGCCATCCAATAGTTTTCGGTGTAGGATTCCGCCTGTTTATATTCAATATTCTCAGCGGACATTGAGTACTCATAAGACCAGAACGGGCTTATCTGATATGTACTGCTGAAGTCATTGCTTGCATTGTAAGCATCTTTGGGGGCGGAGGTAGAAGTCACAACAACGATGGACGGTTTATTGACCAGCACCGAGATCTTGCAGTTCACGTCGGTATCGACATAGCACTGATAGACTATCTCGTCGCCCATCTCAACCTCAGTCGTTATTCCGCCGAAGCCCGAGCTTCTCATCTCGTCGGTCATTTCCATCCAGCCGCCCTCGGCAGGGAATTTGGTCTCTCCGTTTATCATAACGCGGAATTTAACTGCCGCACCCTCTGGCAGCACAGCCACCGAGTTGACATAATAAGCTCCGCTTATCAGCACTTCTCCCGAAACCGGAGAAACAAAACGCAGGCTTGTGCCGTAATTCTTTCCGTTGTAATGCGAAACCTCGGAGTTTCCGACCGAATTGGCCACGCCGACATAAAATCCGACGTTGTTGGCATTCGTATTGCTTATAAGCTTGCTCGATGAATTATAATTATTGGCCTTCATAACTATAATATTATCCGGGTCGGTCGCGTCGATCATCTCGTAGTTGAACCGTCCCTCGGCCGGAGTATAGGCGCCGTTATAGCTGAGATCGCCGAACGGATTATAGTTCTGCGATGTATATACCCTCGCCGTTGCGTCCGGGGTCTCAGCCGTTTCGGCCTTTGATTTTGAATAGGTCGGATTTCCGAGCCGTATTTTCAGACTGTCGGCACCGTTTATCTCGGCGGCATAGGCCTCAATAACGACCTTATCGTTCGCGTTGAC
This sequence comes from uncultured Oscillospiraceae bacterium, assembly GCA_900554525.1. Lineage (GTDB taxonomy): Bacteria > Bacillota > Clostridia > Oscillospirales > Acutalibacteraceae > UBA737. Next base: position 7,057 of record USHL01000006.1, read on the forward strand.
GTCGGCTTCAAAAGCAGGGAATTTGACCGTTTCTCCGCCCTTGGCCTCGGTTTCCGACCATTCACTGCCGTCAGTCGGCCAAATGACCTCACCGTTTATCATTGCGCGCATACGCAGCTTTGCACTAACCGAGGAATCCCCCTCAAGTGTGAAGTCAGTGGTAAAATCAAACAGCTCGTCTTCCGGGGAAACAAATTCAAGCGATATACCGTATGCTTTGCCGTCCTTAACAGTAAGTTCCGCCGTGAGGGCGTCTTCTCCGAAATAGTAGCCGGCGTTTCCGTGCTCGGTATTGTACAGATGTCTGCCCTCATCACTGCTGTAATAATTCGTATGTTCGGAGTTGCCGTCGGCGTCTATCGTATTGAAGTTCCAAAGCCCCTCAGCAGGGAAGTAGTCTCCGTTATACTCATCGGTGCCGTAAGGAGAAGCATAAAGAGCTTCGAACGAGGTTTCTCCCACCTCTGCCTCATTGTCGTGTTCGGTGGTATAAGCCACACTGACCAGCCCCAAATCGGCTTCCTTGGCAGAATCACAGTAAAGCGTTATATAAAGCTTGCTTCCCTCGGACATTTTTACGGACTTGATTTCCGGAACCGTTCCGTCAGCCGGTGCGGTTCCGCTTTCCGGATAAATTTGTTCTCCGTTGTTTGATACGGTATACGACACTCCGTCAGCAGCCGCGAACGGCAGATTGACCGTAGCATAGCCGTCGCCCGGAGCTATAAATTCAAGCCGAACAGCGTTGTTTCCGTCAAATTTAGCCTTTAGCCCGTTTTCGGCAAAGATAATGCCGGCAGTGCCGTCGGATTTGCCTATAAAGCCGTCCATACTGTTATAATAATCCGCGCTGACCGCATTTCCGCTGCCGTCTGCAAGCGAATATGTCCAGCGGGCGCCGCCCTGTACAAAGCTGCCCGAATAATCCTTGTCAATCACCGGCAGATAGTCTGACGGAGAGTATATAAGCTTGTAGCCCTCAGGCTCCGCTACCTTATTATCTATTTTGCGCACCGCAGGTGAGCCGAGACCGATAGTAACCGCGTCATTTCTGCCGGCAGTCACTGCCATACCCTCGATAACGAATGTATCTCCCGCTACCGCCGCGCTTTCTATTGCCGGAATATTTCCCGTGCCCACGGCAGTCGTTAAAGTATACCATTCGCTCTCCTCCGGCCATATCTTGTTGCCGTTCTTTTTGATACGGAACTTGACGTTGCCGTTGCCGCTTATGATATTGAGAGCCGTGCTCAGGTCGTAAAGTGAGCTTTCCTTGACATTCATCGTAATCGAAAAGCCCTTGCCGTCCTGCATAGCATCACCCGACGCCCCTATGGCGTCAAAGGTAAGCTGATTCTTGCCGAAGTGATAACCGGCATTTTCGTTACTGTCATGATACAGCATATTGTCCCTGCTGTAATCGTAGTAATTGACCGCATTTACAACAAGACCGTCCTTAGAGCCGTTAAGTATGCCGAAGCTCCATACAGAATCTGCCGACGACTCAAATTTACCGGTATAGTCACGGTTGTTGTACGGACGCTCAAGCAGTGCGCCGTACTCACTGTCACCCGGATTATTGTAATCGTTGCCGCCCGAAAGAGCAACCTTATAGTTGCTGAGCGTAAATGCAACCTCGCCGCTGTTTGTACTGTAATACTGAAGCGTCAGCTTATCTCCCTTGGTGACTTCTTCTGTCACATTGAAAACGGTATCCGTGGCAAACTGCTGCCATCCCCCGTTATCGGGATAAACGACTTCATCGTTTTTAAGCACCCTTGCATAAACTGTCTCATTGTGATTGCCGTTTGCGGTGAGGGTGGCCGTCCCGCTTTCGGGAACATTGAAATCGAGCGACACGCCCGAATTTTTCTTTAGGCTGACCTTTACCCTGCCGCTTGAAGCGTCAAATATATATCCGCAGTTGTTCGCCTTGCTGCTGTGCACCGAATTTGACCAATCGGTACGGTAATTGTCGGCGGGGAGCACCTCGACCTCACCCTCGTTATAATTCATAACATTGAATGAGAATCGGTCGGCCAGCGGTTTGTATCCGCCGCTGCCGTCCGTGCGCTTGTAAAAATGATAGTTTTCCACAAGATAGGTGCCGTTGAAGCCCTTGTAATCATATACCTTGTCGGTGGAGGTGACTGCCGGACTGCCGAGAGAAACCTCTATGCGTCCGCCGCCGGCACTGTCCGAATCGAAATATGCCTCAAGCAGAATGCTTTCGTCCTTTTCAAGCTCGGCCTCAACCGCCGAAAGCTCGGCTGCCGGGTTGCGGTCGCCTTCGGTAACATCAAGGGTGTACCATCCGCCGCCCTCCGGCCACAGCACCGTCCGGCTCTTGTCGGCGCGCTGCCTTACCACGCGGTAATAAACCCTGCCGGCAGCAGACTCGTTGCCCTCGACGGCAAATGCGTGACCGAGATCGTAAATAGCGCTTTCCGGCGCGCGGAATTCAAGAGAAATACCGTAATTATTTGTGCCGTCATCGTTAAGCACCGCGGTTATCGCGCGTGCGGAAGTGCTGTTTGCGAATTTATAGCTGACGCCGAACTTTCCGGTTAAGGTATCATTCTCCGCGTCAAATTCAGAACAGCTCTCATAAGTATCCTGCGCTGCCTCAAGGGTGTTGAGGTGCATACCCTTCGCCGGGTCGGGTATATAGAGGTCGGCAGCGGTAATATCACCGTAAGCAGTATCTGTGACAACACCGAAAGCGCTCATATAAAGTATGCGGCTCGGGTCGTCGGGGGTTACGGTGATCGGTTTGCCGTAGCGTTTCACATAAAATTGATCATAAACAGAATAGTCGATTGCCGAATCCAGCGGCAGAAGGACATAGCCCTTAAAGCCGTGCGGTATAAAGATAGCTCCCGGATTTTTGGAGTTTTTAACCTCGCTCTTATTTCCGGCGGAATCAATCAATATAAAATAATCCTCGCAATTTTTATCATAGATAGCGAGTTTCTCGCCGGTTTTGCTGTTTTTGAGCGCAAAGTTGGTAAGCGGCGTATTGTTTCCGGGAGCTCCGCGGTCGACGTTTGAGGTGTCGACCCAGAAAGCGAGCGCTGTTACGCCGTGCGAAGGTATTTTATCCGTATCAAGCACAAAATCGGCATAAAATCCGAGCGCCTGGTCAACAGCGTTGCTTTGCGCGGAATTTATAATAAAATCCAAAGCATAAGCCGTTCCGGTCGGCGAATCGGCATACTGTATGCCGTCATTGGAATTAAAGGCTCCCGAACGCGGAATTATTTTTGAAGTATCGTTGCCGTCATTGGCAACATAAAAGTTCGAGGATTCCTCAAGCGAAAGAGTAAAGATGACGGTGTCCGAAACAGCCGAAAGCTTTCCGCCGTCCAATCCCAGCGCCTGCACCGCATAACGGCTCTCGGCAGTAAGGTCGGAATAATTAAAGCTTTTCTCGGTTGTTTTGTCGCTCCTTATAAATTCGTAAGCGCCGCTTTCGGCATTTACGGAATAAAGATTAAGCTGATATTCTTCCGCTGTCATCTCCGAAAAGCCGAGCGCCGCAGTAAGTTTACCGTCACCCGCGTCGGCAACCGTAACAGACGGAGCCTTGGCAACGGCTATGCTCTCAGGCACCAGCGTTACCGGCTGAGAAAAATCATCCGGAACAGGGGTTGAAGAGGTCGGATTTTCGGAAAAATTCGCCGCGTTATAATACCACGGTCCCTCATTCGGCTTCTGGCCGGAGGTAAAACCGGAAAGCGGATAATAGTTTTCGCCCGCCGCCGATGTTGTCAGCGTCAGAACTCCGGTCCAGACCGCACCTATAACCAGCACGGCACTGAGAGTCAGTGCCAGAACTCTTGATTTTACAGAATGTCGGCTCATAGCTTTTCCTTTCTTTCTTGAAATAGTATTTTATACCGGGCTTTGCCCGTATCGTAGAATCTCGGCCAGTCATCATGATTCATATCGATCACTCTGAGATCCATAATAAGCTCGTTTATGCCGTTCCAAAGCTCTATTGAACCTCGGTCTATCTCGACGTCGATTGTATAACGGTCGTCATAAATTTTTGAAACCGCCCTCAATTTGCCGAAATCATAGTCGGTATACGGATAATCAAACTTGACGTTGGCGCTTACCTCATTAACGTATACGCCCTCCTCGCGCCCGGCCTGATCAGCCGGAACAATGCTGAAATGACGGTAAGGAACCGTATCGTCAAGGCTTTTGTAAAGTCTTATCCAGACTCCGTCGCTGTCGATATTGTTCCTGCGCACATTTTTGGTGCAGACAATCGTATCGTCAAATATCTCAAAATGACAGTAAAGCTTCTTGTCATCTATCGTAAAGCGGGCGTTGGCGTCGAGCCTCCGTGTTTTTCCCGTTCCGAACAACTCCGGACCGGTATATCTCTCGCCCGTCGTCATCATCAGGTCATAGCCCGCGATTATAATGCTCTGCCCGTTTTCACCGCCTATAAATCGGAGCGGAATCACAGGGCTGTATTCCGCCTGCCTGCCGTCACATTCAACCGCCGCCTGCAAAACAGGCTTGCTGTCCGCGCCGCACTCGGCGATTTCCAAAGGCATTGTTACCGTCTGACCGGCTGCCGCACGGACGGTAAACTCGCTTTCCGCGAGTCGCAGACCGTCCCGCTTAAAGCTCAGCCTGTATTCCTTCAGCTCAGACGAGCCGTTCTTTAGATTGAGCTTAATCACTCCGCCCGGCCGCAGAGGCTCTTGCACCTCGTCGAACCAAAGAGGAGAAAATACCGTTGCGGCCTGAAAAGCCTTATGTGCCGCCGTTTTTTTAAGGCTGACATAAACCCGTGCCTCACCTGTCGGAGCAGCCGGGGAACAGGTTACCTTCACCGTAAAATCTCTGGTCTGCCCGGCCGGTACCCTGACGCCTGTTTCCGCTCTCGAAACGGTTATATAGTCTGGAGCGGTCAGCACCGCCGTATCCTCTAAAAATTCTTCGCTGAAATTATGTACCCTGACGCGGTATTCACGGGTCTCGCCCGGCATAAACCGCGAGGAGGTATAGGCGTCGGCAAAGGGCTTTGTGTCGCCTATTCCCAAAATCACCTTGGGCGGCATCGGCCTCGGCTTTACCGTTTTGGTTTTAAATACGGTTTTATCGTGAAGCCTTGAAACAATTTCCTCCGAAATGCCGCTTATATAAACCGGGCTTTCTCCTATTTCTATTACGCCGTCGCTCTGAATCGGATTACCCATTATATCGCGGACTGCCAGTCTTTCGCTGTCCGTATACTTAAGCGTATAGCTGAACTTTTCCCGCACCGTGCCGTCGGCCTCGGTGCCGCTGAGATCCAGCGCCAGATTCTTTTCCTTTTCACAGCTTCGCGAATAATATACCGGCCTCCAGACCGCGGCGGTAAGACTTCCGTCCTTTTGTCTGAAAACCTTGAAATAAACTCCCGGAGTATCCTCAAGGTCGCCGATATATTCCGCGCCGTCGACCTCGCGTATAAGCTGGCAGAGCGCCATCATAGCAGGCCACGGTGCGGGACCGTCCTTTTCCTGTATTCCGAAGCCGTCATACCACGGTCCGTTAAACCACAGCACCTTGGCAACGCCGTAGGAAATAAACACAAGCCAGCTTCTCACCAGATAATCGCACTGCGCCTCAAGCGTCACAAGCTCGCCGGGCGAATAGCTTTCGCACTTTTTCTGGTCGTACATTGCCGGATATCCCTGTTCGGTGCAGCAGACCGGCATATCGATATTGTTCCGCTTCATCCAGTCGGCAATATCGGCAAGCCGCTTTGTCGACCAGTAGCTGTCCCCGCCCTCCGGGCGCTGCGGAAATGAATAGGCATGCAGGGCAATAAAGGTTATGTAATCGTACATGCCCTGTTCATAAAGCACCTGCATCTTATTCTTATCCACTCCGGCGGCTCCGCTTCCCGAATGCCAGGCCGTCGGGTCTGCCTCAAGCCTTGCAAGTCCGGTGGATTTAACCCATTCGGCAAGCGCGCCGAGGTCACGCTCCTCCCAGTGCTCGTTTCCATGCTCGATAAGACGGGAAACATCGCCGTACTGTTTCATATAATAATAAGCCGTGTTTCTTTTATAATGCGCATGACGCTGAGGGGCGAACATATCATTGCCCTGCAGCTGCACCTGCGAATACATTCCGCATTCCTCAAGCTGACGGCGGAATTTGATGGTGGTGTCCTTGCCCGGGTTGCGTATAAACCGAACTCCGACGCGCTCGTAAAGCGGCATATCTCTCTCCGGATTCCAGAAGTTGCAGCTCACACCGAATACCGATTCAAAGCCCGAGCGCTCGTGACGGGTCGTAACGCCTATACCGGTGCTTCCTGTGATTTTTCCGGCGCGCCCCGCGGATATGTCGGGTTTCTCCTCCGTTTTTTCCGCGTCCGGTCCTCCGAACGAATCTCTCTCTGTATGCTTTTCTCCCGTGCAGGCTTCGGCAGAAATTCTGAAACTGTAATAGCCGAGTCCCTCGAGCGGCAGTATGTACTCGGCCGCAGCCATCCCGCCGGCATCCGCCGTCACCGTTCTGTCATCTTCAAAAACCGTTCTTCCGTTATAATCCGATACGGAGGCGGTGAGGAAAATAACAGTATTTCCTATGCAGCCGGTCAGCTTTATATTTATTTTCTTCTCCTCGTCACGGTAAAAAATATAACCTCCGCGAGGATATACAAAGCTAATTTTCATATATATTCTCCGTTTCGTCAAAATACTTGGCCGCGGTTTAGTCATCTTACCCATATCACACTCATATTATACTTAATTTTACGGCAAAATGGTATGCTTAATATTTTCTAAATTGTGAGACAAATTATACTAATATGTCCTTTTTTTAGTTTTTTCCCAAAAAAACACACGGTTTTTTTCACCGTGTGTTAAATTAATATGCAGTTTAAATAAATCAGCTGCCGATTATCTGCTCAATTCACCCGATTAAGGTTTATTTCAGATAAAAGCGCCGTTTCTTTTGAGCGCTTTCCTGATTTCCGAAATATCGGCGTCCCTCACTGCGCAGCCCGACTTAAAGGCTGCGGCCGCAGCCGTGCCCGCCGCCTGCCCCGTGGCGCAGCATATGGGCATTATCCTTATTGAAGCCTGCGCTTCGTGATCGCAGGATATGCAGCGTCCCGCCGCCAGCAGATTGTCGGCGTCCTTCACCGCAAGGCTGCGGTAAGGTATGGTATAGTATCCGCCGTCCGGGAAGAAATAATGTGAAGTTCCGCTGCCTTCCGGATTATGTATGTCTATATCATAGTTTCCGGCGGCTACCGAATCCTCAAATTTTTTCATTTCAACCAGCTCACTGCCGGTAAGGATATGTTCTCCGAGCACCATACGGCTTTCCCTCACCCCTATCGACGAAGCGGAGGCAACTATCTCGGCATTCCGGAAGCTGTGCAGATTGGTTTTAAGAAAATCAACCAGCTCCACCATTTGTTCTCTTGCCTCGGTCTCGGCGCGGCTCAGCTCAAACGGATCGGTGGGATTAAGCCTTACCACCCGCGTGGTATTAAAATGTATCATATTTTTAGCAATCATTCTGAAAAGCAGAATATCCTCCCTCGGGTTTTTTATTTTGCCCTCGGCACGGTACTGCTTATAAAGCCGCTGCATTTCTTCCCGCTCTTCCTCAACTTCATCACGGCAGACGTTAGCCACTCTGAAGCAAAGCGTCATCGGCTGGCAGAGATTGTCTCCCTCTCTTCCGAGCTGAAAACGGCAGCCCGCAAGGAACGACAGGTTCGCGTCCCCCGTAGCGTCTACAAAGCAGTCCGCCTCTGCCGTCATGCTGCCCGCGACGGTAGAAAAGACCACCCCGTAAAGACGCTTACCGTCCTTTAAAACTTCCGTCACAGCAGAATGGAAAAGCACGTCGACGCCCGCCTCGGCTGTAATCCGGTCAAGCACCACCTTCAGGTAATCCCCGCCGAAAGTATTGCCGCTGAGCTGTCCCAAAGCTTCGAGCCTGCCGCAGATTTCCTTAAATATACCCTGTACAAGATCAAGGCGCTCACTGCTTCCGTCCGGCTTTTTAACCTTGGTATAATAAGGCATAAAGGGAAGTACAAGACAGTTTGAGGCCGCCCCGCCAAGCGAACCCGACTGTTCTATGATGAGTACACGGCAGCCCTCACGCGCTGCCGCTACCGCCGCACCAACCCCGGCAAAGCCGCCGCCGACTACAATTATATCGTATTTCATTATATGTCCCCGCCTATTACAGTTTTATTAATTATACACTTGGACGGCGGCATGTGCTTTAACAAAAGAAGATATTTTTATTGAACAAAGGATACTTTTTAGAATTGCCGCCGCAGCTTTATAAGCGCCGACTTTTCGATTCTGGAAACATAGCTTCGGGAAATCCCCAGCTTTGCGGCGATTTCCTTCTGCGTAAGCTCTTCGCAGCCGCCGATACCGTACCGCAGGCGGATTATCTCCTTTTCCCGCTCATCAAGACACACCGGCATTATCACCTTTAACTTTTCAAGCTTGAGCTTTGTATCGATTTCATCGGATATGTCGCTCTGGTCGGCAATAACATCAATAAGGGTAAGCGCATTTCCGTCCTTGTCGGTATCGATGGGATCACTGATAAAAACATCCTGCGCCGTCTTTTTCTGATTGCGGAAAAACATCAGTATTTCATTTTCTATACAGCGGGCGGCATAGGTTGCAAGGTGTATGCCCTTTTCGCTGTTAAATGTAGAAACCGCCTTGATAAGACCTATTGTTCCTATTGAGATCATATCGTCCTGGTCGGCGCCGGTATTGTAGTATTTCTTGACTATATGGGCTACCAGACGCAGATTATGCTCTATCAGCTTATTTCTCGCTTCACCGTCGCCCGCACGGCTTTTTTCGAGAAGCTCCGCCTCTTCCGCAGCCGAAAGAGGCGGCGGAAACGACCCAGCCCCTGTCACATGCAGTGCAAAATAATATATGCTGGAAGCCAGCTCCATCAACAGACTGAAAAACAAAGCAATCCCCTCATTTCACGGTTATGCTTTAATATATGTAGCCGAAAGCTTGCCACTTGCAAGTCCCGTCAAATAATTCGCCTGTTTCACAAAGCTATGCCGCACTGTCCGCAGTATAATTTAAAAAACACGGAACGGCTTCAGCCGTTCCGTGCTTATGTTTTAAATATCAAGTCTTGCAATATCTTCGGGCGTTTCTCGCCTTACGGCGATATAATCCCCGTTTTTCGAAAGCATTACCACCGCGGGGCGTGGCAGACGGTTGTAATTAGACGCCATAGAATAATTATACGCTCCGGTTGTCAATACCGCTAAAATCTCGCCGCGGCGCGGTTTCGGCAGCTTTACATTTTCCTGAATAAGGTCGCCCGATTCACAGCAGCGGCCCGCTATCGCAGCGGTAAAATCCTTTTCCGCGTCGGCGCGTGAGGCCAAAATCACCGTATAAGGCGATTCATACAGCGCATAGCGCGGATTGTCGGTCATACCGCCGTCTACCGACACATAATTTTTATATCCCCTTATCTGCTTTACGCTGCCTACCGTATAAAGGGTCATGCCCGCGTCTGCTACTATGCTCCTGCCCGGTTCCATCATAATTTTAGGCTTAGGGAAGCCCAGCTTATCACATTCCGAATCAAGCGCTTCGCCAACCTCGCGGATCTTTTCCGCGTAATCAATTTCGGGATCGCTTTCGGTATACCGCACCCCAAAGCCGCCGCCGAGATTTATTATCTCTGCGGTATAGCCAAGCGTTTCCCTGACCTCGGCCGCAAAGCGGAGCATTATGCCGAGCGCGTCCACAAACGGGTCGGACTCAAAAACCTGCGAGCCGACATGGCAGTGAAAGCCGCACAGCTCGATATTATTAAGCGTGAGAATATATTTTACGGTCTCTTTCGCCTGACCGGTCCCGATAGCTATTCCGAATTTGGAATCAACCGCGCCGGTGGAAATTTTCTTATGGGTATGCGGGTCAATGCCCGGGGTCACCCTTAAAAGAAGCTTCTGCCTTTTGCCGTTTTCTCCCGCAATGCGGTCGAGCGCCGCAAGCTCATCTTCGTTATCGGCTATGAAATATCCTACGCCCTTTTCAAGCGCAAACCGTATATCGGCGTCGGTCTTATTGTTTCCGTGAAAAAAGCTCTTCTCCATCGGGAAGCCCGCCGACGAGGCGGTGTATATCTCACCGGCCGAAACCAGATCGGTGCTGATGCCCTCCTCAGCCATTATACGGTAAATCTGCTTGGCCGAAAAGGCCTTGCTTGCAAATTCGGGCGCCGAGCCGGCGGGGAGATATTTCTCCATTGCCGATTTATAAATACGCACCTTTTCACGGATCTTTTCCTCATCCATAAGGTAAAGCGGCGTGCCGTATTTTTCAGCCAGCTCTACCGTATCAAAGCCCGCGAAGGTCAGATGCCCCTTTTTGTTTACTGAAAGATTGTCGCAAATCATCGGTTTCTCCTTAAAGCAGAGCCTGAAGCCGTTTTGCCGCCTCGACGGTGTTCTCGCGGCTGCCGAACGAGGTCAGGCGGAAATAACCCTCTCCCGCGGCGCCGAAGCCCGCGCCCGGAGTGCCGACTATCTGCGCGTTTTGGAGGAGATAGTCGAAAAATTCCCAAGACTTCATACCGTCCGGGCACCTGAGCCAGAGATAAGGCGAGCATTTTCCGCCGGTAAACCCAATTCCCTTTGCGGTTAAAACCTCGCCGATTATGCGGGCGTTCTCCATATAATAACCGATAGACTCGCGGCACTGCTTCTGCCCTTCCGGCGTAAGCGCCGCCTCTGCCGCGCGCTGCACCACATAGGGCACGCCGTTGAATTTGGTAGCCTGCCTGCGTGACCATAGGAAAGAGAGCTTTTCATCACCGACAGTAAGCTCGTCGGGGAAGACCGACCATGCGCAGCGGGTTCCGGTAAAGCCCGCGGTTTTTGAAAAGCTGCAAACCTCGACCGCGCAGGTTTTCGCGCCCTCGACCTCGTATATCGAATGGGGATAATCACCCTCGATAAACGCCTCGTAGGCCGAATCAAAGATGATAAGCGAACCGGTTTTATTGGCAAAATCTATCCATTTCTTCAGGCCCTCGCGGCTGTAAACCGCGCCGGTCGGGTTGTTGGGGGAGCAAAGATAAATCACATAGCTTTTTTCGGCAATGCCGTCGGGTGTCGGCAAAAAGCCGTTATCCCAGCCGCCCTTTAAAAAGGTTACCTTTCTTCCGCTCATAATGTTGCTGTCGAGATATACCGGATAGACCGGGTCGGGGATAAGCACTTCATTGTCGCCTAAAATATCGACGATATTGCCGACGTCGCTCTTGGCGCCGTCCGAGACAAAAATTTCCCCTGCGGAAAGCGTCACCGGGAATTTCCCATAGTATTTCGCGATAGCTTCCCTTAAAAAATCATAGCCGTACTCCGGCGCATAGCCGCGGAAGGTAGCTGCGTTTCCCATCTCATCAGCCGCCTTTTTCATCGCGTCTACCACTGCTCCCGAAAGCGGGAGGGTTACGTCGCCGATACCGAGACGCACTATTTCAGCGTCGGGGTTAGCCCGGGAATACGCGTTTACTCTTTTGGCGATTTCCGAAAAAAGATAATTCTTTTTGACGTTAAAGTAATTTTCGTTTATTTTGATTTTAAGACTCATAGGTGTACACTCCGTCATAAACTTTTTCTGCCGGACCGCGCATAAAGACGCGCCCGTCGTCATTGTATGTGATGTATAGCTCACCGCATTTTAAATGAACCGCAATTTCCGCGCCATGCCTGCAATAGCCGTTCTCAACCGCCGCTACCGCCGCCGCGCAGGCTCCGGTGCCGCAGGCGAAGGTTTCGCCGCTGCCGCGCTCCCAGACACGCATTTCAAGATTTTTTTCATCAATTACACGGATAAACTCGGTATTTACCTGCTCGGGGAAAATCGGGCTGAACTCAAAGCCCGGGCCGATTTTTTCGAGGTCTAAGCCTTGAATTTCATCACAGAAAACCACCGCATGCGGGTTGCCCATAGAAACGCAGGTGACTTCGTATTCTTTGTCAAGGACGGTGATCTTCTCTTTGACGGCAGTATCACCCG
>USHL01000007.1 GCA_900554525.1 uncultured Oscillospiraceae bacterium
TTATATTCCGGCTGAAAAGAGCCCGCTCCCGAAGTTTCGGGAGCGGGCTCTTTTTATTCACGCTTCTGCCAGCCGGCATAGAGCGTCATGCTGTTCTGAGCGGTATCGGTTTCAAAGCTCCATTCTTCAGTGGCTGCGCGGTCGAGATACCAGCCGGTAAAGATATATCCCTCTTTTACCGGAGTCTCTGGTTCGGCAACGGTGTCGCCGTAATAAACCTTGACGCTTTCCACCTGTGAGCCGCCGTCGGTGTCAAATGAAACGGTAAAACCGTTGTTTTGCGTCAGAACAAATATAGAGACAAGCAGTGCCGACGCTAAAATAAGTACCAGTATATTGGCAGTTTTGACCGACATTTTTATGTTGCGGTAAAGCCCGCCGGGCTTGCGCCGGGGCAGCTCCGGCATCGGGCTGTTTTCGGTTTTTTTATCGGTGACGGGCTCATTTTGAAGCATTGCTTTGAATTCCTTTCAATAAAATTATTTACGGGCGAGATATTTACGCATATCGATAGCGCAGGCAACCAGAATGATGAGACCTTTTATTATGTAAAGCATATTTTGGTCTACCGAAAGGAAATTAAGGCCTACGAAAATTATCTGGAGAAGCAAAACGCCGATGACGATGCCGCTTATCTTACCTGTGCCGCCGACAAAGGATACTCCGCCGATAACGCAGGCCGCTATGGCGTCGCTTTCGTAGTTGAGTCCTGTGTTGGAGGAGCAGGATGAGATACGGGCGCCCTCGAAAAATCCGGTGATGCCGTACATCATTCCGGCAAGCACGAAAACCAGCACGATGGTCCAGAATACGTTGACGCCTGAAACGTTCGCGGCTTCTTCGTTTGAACCCACGGCAAACATGTTTTTGCCGAATTTGGTCTTGTTCCAAATGAACCACATTATTACGGTAAGGATCAAAGCGTAAAGCACGAACTTCGGAACCGCGACGTTGCCTATGGTGAAGAGCGGGCCGCGCACGAAATCGGTATATGACGAGTCAAGCCCTGAAAGAGTCTGGCCGTTATTGGTTCCGTTCATCAAATACAGCAGAACCATACCGTATACGATAAGCTGTGTGGACAGTGTTACTATAAACGGATGCAGCTTGAACTTTGCCACAAAAAAGCCGTTTACAAAGCCTATTGCCGCGCCGACCGCGATGACCAAAAGAATCACCAGCCACAGCGGCATAACATCCAGGTCGGGAAACATTTTATTCGGATAATTTGCCATCTGCAAAAGCGATGCGGCGATACAGGCGGTAAGTCCCACGCAGCGGCCGGCGGATATGTCGGTGCCGGTGAGGACTATTGCCCCGCCGATGCCGAGCGCAATCGGCAGCTTCGCGGCGGTAAGTGAAATTATATTTACTATTGAGTTGAGGGATAAGAAACCCGGCTCGCGGACGGTAATGAAAATAATAGCAATGAAGATTATTATATACATTGCGTTATTGAAAAGCGTATCAATTATGGTACGGCGCTTATCCGCGCGTTCCATTGCCCTGAATGAGGCAATTCTGCCGGAAAGATTGTTTTTCTGGGAAACATTTATTTCAGACATGGTCTCACTCCTTATGCATATTTGGCGGCCAGCGCCATGATTTCTTCCTGCGTGGTATTGGCTGCGTCTACCTCACCGGCAAGGCGACCTCCCGACATGACGAGGATTCTGTCGCATACGCCGAGCAGCTCCGGCATTTCGGATGAAACCATAATGACGGTTTTGCCCCGTTTGGCAAGGTCTTGTATAAGCTGGTAAATTTCATATTTCGCGCCTACGTCGATTCCGCGTGTGGGTTCGTCAAGCAGAAGCACGGTAGGATCGGTCAAAAGCCAGCGGCCCAAAATAACCTTTTGCTGATTTCCTCCCGAAAGCGAACGGATCTTGGTTTCCTGATCCGGCGTTTTTATTCTCATGGCCTTAATGCACCAGTCGGTGCTTTCCTTCATTTTCTTTTTTGAAAGGAAAGGTCCTATCCGGTATTTTTTAAGGCTTGATATTACAGCGTTTTCACGTATATTCAGAATACTGAATATACCTGTGGCACGGCGTTCTTCTGTCAGAAGCGCGAAACCGTTTTTTATGGATTCTTTAGCGCTGCGGTTTTTGATCGGCTTGCCTGCAAGCTTCAGCTTTCCGCTGCGGCGCGTCGCGACGCCGAAAATATTTTCGAGCAGCTCGGTTCTGCCGGAGCTGTCAAGACCGGCCACGCCGAGGATTTCTCCGCGTTTCGCGCTGAAAGAAACATCGTGCAGCTTTGTATATTCACCCGAAAGCCCTTCTACCTCGAGCAGCACATCCCCGATTTGATGGTCCTTGGGCGGATATCTGTTGGTCAGTTCGCGTCCTACCATCAGCCGGATTATCTCATCGGTAGTAAGGTCCCCGGCGGCTTTTGTAGCTATCCATTTGCCGTCGCGCATTATTGTTACTTCATCGGAAATCCGCAGGATTTCCTCCATTTTGTGAGATATATAAATTATGCCGCAGCCGCGGTCGCGCAGCATATTGATTATTTTGAAAAGATGCTCAACCTCCTGCTCGGTCAGCGATGAGGTCGGCTCGTCGAAAACAATGATTTTGGAATGATAAGAAACAGCCTTTGCTATTTCAACCATCTGCCGCTGCGAAACAGGCATTTTGCTCATAACGGTTTTGGGATTGACATTCATTCCGAGCTCGTCGAAAATTCTTTTTGTTTCGGCGTACATTTTTCTTTCGCTGGTAAGCGGCAGAAATTTAGCTACTTTCGGAAACCTGCCGAGCCACATATTATCCATAACATTGCGCTTGAGCGCCTGATTGAGCTCCTGATGCACCATGGCAACGCCGTTTTCGAGCGCCTCCTTGGAATTTTTGAAGTTGATTTCCTTACCCTCTAAATAAATATTTCCGCTGTCTTTGTTATAAACTCCGAAAAGGCATTTCATGAGGGTGGATTTACCCGCGCCGTTCTCACCCATTAAGGCATGAACGGTTCCCGCACGGACGGTAAGCGAAACGCCGTCCAACGCTTTGACGCCGGGAAAAACCTTATCGATATTTTCCATCTTCAGCAAAACCGGTTCGGCTTCAGACGGAGAATTTTTGTTTTTTTGTTTGATATTATCCATTTAACACCTCTCCTGTCTTTTTCCTGAAACACAGCCGCGGCTTAAACCCGCGGCTGTGTTTCGCAGAATCAGTAGCTTAATTGCCGGTATAGGTGCTGTACGGAATATTTACACGCCAGTCTCCTACAATATTGTCGGATTCGATGCCGTCAAAGGTATCTTTTTCATCGAGATAATTGAACGCTATTGTTGTAATGGCGGAGGCCATGCCGTCGGCGTCCTGCTTAATGGTGCCGGCCATATTGCCTTCCTTAATTTTGTCCTGTGCCGCGGAAGTGGCGTCGACTCCGAATACCGGAATTATGGTAGTGCCTTCGCCGTTGTTGTAGCCTGCGGTCTGGAGAGCGGAGATTGCACCGAGAGCCATATCGTCATTGTTGGCGATGACCAGCTCTACCATATTGTTGTTGGCTGAGCTGTACTGTGCGAGGATAGTGCTCATATAATCGGTGGCCGCCGCTGCCGACCACTGACCTGCCTGGTCTACCAGATAGCGGTTGCTGTTTGCGCTGTCATAGAATGAAAGCTCGGGCTTTCCGGCTTCCTTAAGTATGGTGTTGCAGTCTTCAACCGCATACTGTGTTCTGGCGATAGCCTCCTGATTGCCTTCCTGGCCCTTGAACATTACGTAGCTGATTTTGCCGTCCTTGTTCAGGTCGTACTGGTCGTAATTGGCAACAAGGAATTCGCCTATCATTTCGCCCTGCATATGGCCTGCCATTTCGTAGTCGGTGCCTACAAACGCGCATTTTTCATAGCTTTTTACGACAGATTCCTCTACCGAGCGGTTAAAGAAAATAACCGGCACATTTTTTTCTTTCGCAAGATTGACTATGTTCTGCGCGGCGTCATTTGAACCGGTGTCAACTACGTTTACGATAAGCAGTGACGAATTTTTAGCCAGTGCGGTCTGAACCTGTTCGGTCTGCGTGGTCTGGTTTCCGTTTCCGTCATAGTTGTTGAAATTGCGTCCGGATTCCTTAAGGATTGCATCCATAGCGGTACGGACCGTGGAGATATACGGATCGCTGTAGGTGTAATAGAAAACCGATATCTCTCCGGCTGAGCTGCCTCCTCCGCAGGCGGCAAGCGAACAGATCAGAACGATCGATAAAATGATTGCTGCTAACTTTTTCATTGGTAATTCCTCCTTTTAAATCAAAAGCCTGATTACTTTTGTCGGTTATATTTTACAGCATCGGTTTTAATATTGAAATAGAATTATTTATTCAAAATGTTAGAAATTCTACTGAATACTTTATAAAAAATATATTTCATAACAAAAGCGCCCATCTTTGATGAGCGCTTTTGCAGTCGGAAAGGAAAAATTATTCGAATTTGAAAAGGATTTTCTGGTTGTCTTCATCGAACATATTCTGCTTGGTTATTGTTGTCGCCGAGGTTTCGATATTGCCGGGAACCGATCTGTCCGAAAGCAGATCGGCGGCGCTTTGTACGCCGAGATATCCCATTGCGAAGGGATTCTGCACAATCAGCGCGTCCATTTCGCCGGTTTCAAGCATACTGACCGAGATGACATTATTGTCAAAGCCGACGGCGGTCACGGTATCTTTCAGACCGAGCTGCTTTACGGCATTTCCGATTCCGAGCGTCATCCATTCGTTGAACCCGACCAGTACGTTTATTTCCGGATGCGAGTGAAGCAGGGATATAGCCCCGGCCGTAGCGCTGGTGGTATTGGAATCAACATTAACCGTTTCCACTACCTCTGCTTCCGGAAGAGCGGATATATAATCTCTGAAGCCGGCTTCTCTCTGGCGGCCGTTATCGGTATTTCGGTCATAATTAACAATGCCTATCCGCATATTTTCCGAGCTGCCTCTGCATTCGACCGCCGCCGCTGCCGCCGCCTGACCGGCTTTATAATTGTCGGTACCGATAAATGTGCCGATTTTATCGGAATTAACCCCGCTGTCAATCACAACTATCCGCACTCCGGCATCGGCTGCCGCCGATATTGCATTGGCCGACTGATAATAGTCAATGGCGGAAAATACGATTGCGTCGGCTCCGTTCTGTACGGCACGGCTTATCAGTTCGTTCTGTTTCAAATAGTCCTCTTCGTTTTCCGGACCCTCAAATGTAACCGAAATATTGTATTCGGTCGCGGCGGCGTTGACGCCGCGACGGACACTCTGCCAGAAATCCGAATCGGTAGCCTTGACAATAACCGCTATCGACTGTCTTTGCTGTTGGGACGAACAGCCGCAGGTAAGAGTCAGTGATATCAGAAGCAGGGATATTATCAGCTTTTTATATTTCATTTTCCGGCTCCTTTCTGAGCTGCGGTATGCGCACCGTTACGGTTGTTCCTACATCAAGCTCGCTTTCGATTGATATGCCGTAACGCTCTCCGAAGTGAATTTTGAGCCGGTCGTTGACGTTTTTGACCCCGATGCCGGTGGAATCGCTGCGCTCCTTCTGAAGTATTTTACGGCACTGCTCCTCGGTCATGCCGACGCCGTTGTCGGCTACGGTTATCAGGATATCTTCGCCGTCGGGTTTGACGGTGACGGTTATTTTCCCTTCATCGACCATACGGTCAAGCCCGTGATAGATAGCGTTTTCGATAAGCGGCTGTATCGTTATTTTATTGCATAGACAGTCTTCAATCTCAGGGTCTACATAAAATGAATAGGTGAACTGGTTTTTATAGCGGAAGCTTTGTATAATAAGATAGCTCTGGGCATGCTTTACCTCGTCGCGTATCGGGATAAGCTCGTTGCCGTGGCTGATGCTTATACGGAACAGCTTGGCTAAAGCGCCCACCATACGGACGGCGTCTTCGTTTTCACCCTGTTCGCACATCCACTGAATGGAATCGAGCGTATTATAGAGGAAATGAGGATTTATCTGCGCCTGAAGGGCTTTTAATTCGGTTTTGCGCAGTGTGATTTCCTCACGGCGGACACGCTCCATCAGGCTCTGTATCATACCTACCATATGCTCAAAGGAATCGGAAAGGGTCTGCAGCTCCGCAACCTTTTCGGCAGGTGCAGTATAGCGGTAATCGGCTGCGTTTTTTTCAAAGTCCTTCATAGCATTGACCAGCCCGCGCACCGGCCGCAGAACTATGCGCGAAAAAAGCAGTGAAATAAGCGCGGCGACTACGGCGCAGCAGATGACCGAAAGCGCGACACCCCAGAGCATTTCCTCGGTCTGCGCTGTTATAAGCTCGTCGATATAGCTTATTCCGACAATGCGCCAGCTGCTGTCGGGCAGTGAATTTACGGTATAAAGCACCCCGTCCCGGAGCTGTGTCCCGTCGGCAGACGAGGGTACGAAGGAGGTATCCTCTGTCTTGAGACCGGAAAAAATAAGCTGCTGCTGCGGATGATATATTATGTTTCCGGCGGTGTCGGTAAGATAGCAGTAGCCATGCTGGCCTATTCCTACATTATCTATTTGCTTTGCGACGCTTGAAAACCGGAAGTCAATGGCTATATACACCTCTCCGTCGAAAAGCTGCTGTTCCTGCTCATGAGCTATTGTCACTACCCAGGGATATCGGCCTTCAAAAAGCGTCTGAACGTGCGGCGGCGTGACGGCGTAGTCCTCGGCTTCCTCAAAAAGTGTTTTGTCGAAAGAAAGGTTTACGGAATTTTTTTCTTTAAGAATGCCGTCTTCCGCGCCGTAAGCAAGCAGTTCGCCGTTTTTGTCGTAAACCAGAATGGATTCGATATCGCTTTGCAGTCTCGCGGCCGCGGCGATGCTGTCGCTGAATTCGTCAATGGTACGGCTTTCGGAAATTTCGGTGCTTATACGGCTGAGCTTCAGCTTCAGATCTTCCAAATAATTCCCGACCGCTACGGCAGTCTGCTGTACCGCCTGTTCGGAGGCGGTTTCGGAATTCTGCATCAGCGCGCGGTTGTATACCGAAAGCGATATCGCTACACACAGTGAAACTGCAGCGGCCACCGTTACGGCGATCGCACAGACCATAAATACAGATATTCTCAGCCGCGGCTTTTTTTTATTCATTGACCGTACCTCTGCTTTCTTCCCGTGTGCGGTTGGGAGAAACGCCGTAATATTTTTTATAGCAGTAGCTGAAATAGTGCTGGTCGCTGTAACCGCATTTTAATGCTATTTCAAGGATTTTTGCCGATGTGCAGGTCAGCATATCGTAGGCGGTCTGCATACGGCGTTCGGTAACAAGGGTGCTGAAGTTTTTCTTTTTGGTTTTTTTAATCAGGGCGCTCAGATAATTCGGACTGACTCCGAGCCGTGAGCTGACGGCGGTGAGGGAAAGATTTTCGTCGCCGTATTCGGATTCAATTATTTCCATAGCCCGGTCGCAGAGTACTTCGGTTTCGCGCTTTCGGCAGCGTGAGATGATTTCCCACGCGCCGACGCAGAGATTTTTTATATCCGCGCGGATATTCTGCTCGTTGTCGTAAAAAGCAGCTCTTGAATAAACGGGATTACTGGAAATAAGCTCGCTCAACGCGTCGTCGGAAACGGCGTTTACGGTGCGGTAGACCGTCGCGAGTATCTGTATTACAAGAAAGTCGAGCCCCTGGCGGCTGCCAAGCGAGTAAAGCTGCTCTAAAAAGCTTTCAAGCTGTTCCTTGTCGCCTACCTTAAGAAGCTGCTCAAGCGCGAAAACGGATTTTTCCACATATTCAAACTCGCCGCTGCTTCCCGGCTCCTGATCTTCGATATACCGTATATCGCCGGCTCCGTCCGAGGTGTAGCGCCTTGCGGTGACGGCCTGAAAGCAGGCGCCGCCGCATTGGGAAAGCCGGTCGAATGTGCGGCTGATTCCCACAGTGCAGCGCTCGGAAAGAATTCTCGCGGCGCTCTGCACCAGTTCCTTAAGCGGAAGCTGCAGCTGCCCGATAAAATCTTCCCCGCCGGCATGTATAAGCGTGATAATACGGCCGTTTATAAAAAAGCTTTCGGTTCTGAAGTATCTGCCTATTACGGCGTTCACAAAATCTATATGAGATTCATCGGTCACGGTGAGGTTTTCACGGTTTTTGAATTTCGCGGCCGTTACCGCGAAGCAGGAAGCTTCATCCGGGCATATTATACCGAGCTCTTCGGCTTTGCGGTTTACAGCAGAGTCGTCAGGCGCGTCCTCGCCGCTGCCGAGCAGCAGCGGGAGCAGGAACTGTGTGAGCTCAAGACGTCTTGAAATATCTATGCCGGAGCCGTGGCCGCGTATTTCCTCAAAACGTATATCCAGCCGCTCTTTTATGCGAAACAGCTCTGCGTTGAGCTCTGAGGCGGAGACCGGCTTTAAAAGGTAACTGATGATATTATATCTGATAGCTTCCTGAGCATATTCAAAATTATCATAGCCGCTTAAAATAACCATTTGGGTAGCGGGGCGCAGCTCGCGTATTTTGGCCGCCAGCTCAAGTCCCGTCATGAGCGGCATTTTGATGTCGGTCATAACAAGATCCGGCTCGAACTGTTCAACCAGCTCAAGCGCGTCTATTCCGTTTTCGGCGTCTCCGACAACCCTGAAACCGGCGCTTTGCCAATCCACCTTTTCTATCAGCGCCCGGCGCTGTGCTTCCTCGTCGTCTACTACAAGAACCGTGTATTCCAAAAGCTTACCCCCTAAATTTAAGCATAACGGCCCGACGGCACTCAAGCCGCCGGACCGCTTTAATATTCGTCTTCATCAATGGGAGCCCATGAGGAGCCGAACTGTGTGTCCTTAAAAAGCTCCGCAAGGCCGGTTATCTGCTTTAGCCGCAGTATTTCATCGCGGTCCATACCGAGGTGCTTGCATATCCAGAGATCGGAGCGTCCGAGCTCGTGCAGATCCTTTATGATATTGCTCATAAGGTCAACCTGATGCGAGCCGCGCGCACGGTTATGGCGGATGGTGCTGGCCATTCGGTTATCAAGTGACTTGTTTATGACTGAGACAGGGATTTTGCCATGCTCACGCGCGTATATGTCCGGATATTCAAGCATTATGCGGTATCGGTGGAAGCCGTCAACTATTATATAGCTGTCGTTTTCCTCATCATAATAACAGACTATCGGCATAGTATAGCCGTCTTCCTTTATGCTGTCGTAAAGCAGTTTGAGCTCGGGAGGCGCGACCGCATTCGGGTTATAATCGTTCGGCCGTACCTTTTCAATGGGTACGGCGATTATATTGTATACGGGACTTTTAAATGCCATTGCTATTCTCCTAATTTGCTGTATTTCTTTTTAAGGAAGTCGATATGGCGCTGCTGCTGGCTGGTTATGCCGAAGCCCATAAACCGGCAGGTATGGTCGTTTTTAAGTATACAGTAGCACATACGCTTCCAGCTCGGCAGGTCCTTTGAGGACTTTATATCGTCTGTATCATCGGGTATGGGACCGATAAAGATGATTCTGGAATTTTTCATGACGGTATAATTGGAAATGCCGTTGCGCATTATGTTATAGCCATGCGCGGCAAGCTCGGCTATGACTTTTTCATCGAGTCCTCCTCCCGTGTTGTGCCAGAAGTCGATGGAGGTCCGGAATTTCTTTATATAATTGCTGCGAAGGCGCGCAGGGAGCGTATCGAGAAGAAATTTGGTAAAGGATTCCCACGTATGCCCCTCCGGCAGAGTGAGGCTTCGGTAGCCCATTGCTTTGGTTCTGCCGTATATAGCCGCAAAATTCGCGCCGCAGACGCGCCCCACCAGCTTGGACCAGATATCCGGGTCGATTACACGGTAAAGGTTAAGGCTTTCTTTGGCATAGTCGTTGAAGGGAGAGGCGACGCGCATTTGCTCAGGATTGAGACCTGCCATATAATAAAGATCATACAGACGGTTGTAGTCAAAATTGAAAATATAATTGGCGTGCCAGACGTCGCTTGTTGACCAGTCGTAAAGAGGAGAAGCGCACCAGACGTCCTTGAATTGCCTGGATATCCAGCATTCTCCGTTATAGCCGTATTTTTTATTGATGATCCCGCTGTAACGCTGGAGGGACTCGTTGGCCCGCATGCCGAGCAGACAGACGGTTTTTGCTCTGTTATGTTCAAGGCGGTACCATCTTCCGAACTGCTTGGCGAGCGATTCCTGATTCATTCGGTAGCGGTATGTGGTTATCGGATTGTTCCGGAGATTTATAACATAAGGATGCTGCGGCATCGGACGTATCCAGCTTTTTTCCCTGGTGTCATCCCATGGGTACCAGTACATTTCATAGCTTGACAGCGCCGTGCGCGTCGCCATCGGCAGGCATACCCAGTAAGGATAGACGTCGTTTTCAATACGCTTGAAGGTGCGTTCGATAAATTCGGTGGTGACGGTATACTGAGCTTCGAAATCCTGATGGAAAACGCCTATTTTTTTATCGGGATAATGCTCTTTCTGAAATTTCAGCACTATGTTCAGCAGGAGACTGCTGTCTTTTCCTCCCGAAAACGAAACATAGATATTTTCAAATTCCTTAAAAAGAAAATCCAGACGGTCATATAATGCGTCCAATACATTTTTATCTGAATATTTCTTGACCATATGAGCATATCACCGCCTTGTTTTTATCTATTATAACAAAAAAAGTCGGATTATGCAATAAATTGTCAGAAAAACTGGAATAAAAAGTAAAATTTACTCTAAAATAAAATACCCGCTTAATAAAGCGGGTCCGGATTGTCAGAGATCAGCTCGTTGTTAATTTCTGTTTTTTCTTCAAATGAACCGTATGATACCGTGCCGAGCACAATTAAAATAAGATTCACGATTATAATGCCGGCTATGACAGCGAGAATGATTTTAAGTATCAGCCCCGTCCGCCGATTTTTGACAGCCAGCTGCCCGTTTATGCGTGCGAGCTGTTCCGCAATTTCGCCGCCCGACGGCTCTTTATCGGATGATGTAAAGCCCAAAAGCTCGGCGGTTCCGATCTCGAAAATTTCCGCGAGGCGCAAAAGCTGTTCGGCATCGGGCACCGAAAGCCCTTTTTCCCATTTGGATACGGTCTGCCGCACAACATGCAGACGCACGGCAAGCTCTTCCTGAGTAAAGCCCTTCTGTTTTCTGAAATATTTTATGTTTTCGCTGAGCATATGAATCCTCCCTTTCAACCGTGATTATAGCTCCGCAAGGCAGCTGAAGCAAGCAACGCAGATTAACATCTGCCGTAAAGGAGGACTCAGGCGCGCCGAGTGCGGGTAAATTTATTTTTTGCCTGCGTGGGCCTTTATGGCCTCAAACGAGGCGTCGGATATATCGTGTTCGATTTTGCAGGCGTCCTCCGCGGCGGTCTTGGGGTCTACGCCGAGACGTACCAGAAATTCAGTCAGCAGGGTATGCCGTTCGTATATTTTTTCGGCAATTTCACGGCCCTTGGCGGTAAGGGTTATGAATCCGTTTTTATCGACCGTGATATAACCGTCGTTTTTAAGAAGTCCCACCGCACGGCTGACGCTCGGCTTTGAAAAGCCCATATACTCTGCAATATCGAGAGAACGGACGGCGCCGCTTTTAAGTGAAAGTATAAGTATGGTCTCAAGATACATTTCGCCTGACTCCATTAGATGCATGTCTTTCATTCCTCGCTTTCGGTTATATCCATAATAACATATTTCCGCCGTTTTGTCTATCGGGGGAATTGATATATAAGTTATACCTGATATACGAAACGGCGTCCGTTTTGCTGCCGGACGCCGCGTATCTGATAATTATCGGCTGCGGTGTGTTTTTCCGCAGCGGGTATGAAAAAGCTTTAAAGCGTCAGGGTTTCTTTGGCGCTGAAGCTGTCAATGTCGAACGAAAGTATACGGCCGTCGCATACGAGATAAAATACGCTGCCGATATAAAGTCCCCTGGCGTTGTATTCGCCGTCCTTGAGAGCGATATCAGCTATTTTGACAAAGCTGCCGTTTTCAAAGGAGTACACCAGATATTTCCCGCCCGAGGAGCTTTCGCCGTAAAAGCCGATAAGGTTTTTGTTATAATCGACAAGGCTTGACTTATGGTCGTAAAGAGCGGGCGAATAATATACTCCGGCCGAGGTTTTGGCGTATTCGGTCACATTCGCCGGATCGGAGATGTCGAACATAGAAAGCTTTACGCCGGTTGTCCTGCCGGTGTTTTCGTCGGCGTCCTGACCGAGGCCTAAAAGCCTGCCTTCACCGTAGGGGAACAGATAATTGGAAAAACCGGGAATTTTAAGGCTGCCGATAATTTTAGGGGCCGAAGGGTCGCTTACGTCTGCGCTGAAAAGCGGGTCTACCTGACGGAAGGTCACAAAATAGGCCGTGTCGCCCATAAACCGCACCGAATATACCCTTTCGCCCGGAGCAAGGTTTTCTATGGCGCCGGTCTGCTTTAAATTACTGTCGAGAATTATCAGCGAATTGTCGGTTTCGACCGCGGCGGACACAGTTGAGGACGCCGTCTCATTTCCGCTCTCACCTGCGTCTGTACGGGTTTCGGTTACCGTATCAACGGTGGTCACGAAACGGAAATGGTCCTTGTATTCATCGATAGAAAACTGATTTAAAAGCGAGCCTTCGATTTTTCCGGCCGCCTTTAGTGCTATTTTACCGCTGTCTATCTCAAAGCGCGTGATTTCGGTCATGCCGTCCTGCGGATAGGCGGCGGTAATTATATTCTGCGTCGAGGCGTATACGGTATAGCTGCCGCCTAAAATTGACTGAGTGCCCGAGAGAGAGCCGTCGTCAGTATCGTAGCCGCAGATGACGGTGTATTCGGGTGAACGGCACTCGTCATAAACCGCGACGCTTTCGGCCGTTACCGCTCCGGAATGATTATGGCACTCGATATACGGCACAAAGGTTTCGGGCTTTGACTTGACCGCGTTTTGCGGATTTATGCTGTGGTTTGTGATAATATAAAGCGTTCCGCCGATGAGTCTTGAGGTGCTATAGCCGCCGCTTTGGGTAATGCGAGTCAGCTTTTTCGGAGCGGACGGCTCTGAAATATCATATAGCTCCGCGAAGCTGTCGGAGGGCATAGCACGGTCTTCTGCCGCTCCGGTCTGACTGCCGCTTTCCGGGTCGGCGCTGCCTATCAGCACAAGGCGGTTCTCGTGAAGGTACATTTCCGAAACATATCCGTTCTCGGGTGTAACGGCGGAAAGCTTTGCGAGACCCTGTGCGGTGTCGATTATCCGTATGCTTTTCCCGTCGGAGGAAAGACTGTAAATATACCTGCCGTCGGTTTTTACGGTGTCTGCCTCATCTACGCCGTCAACCTGCACATGGGTTTCGGAATGACTGCTGTTTTCTGACGAATCAGCTTGGCCTGAAGTTCCCAATGCAGCTTCGGGGGCGGCTTCTTCTACGATTTCTACGGTGTATTCTTCAACAGAGGAATTTTTTGTCCCGCCGTTAAATATACCGGAAAATTGGTCCCAGAGGGTGGGCTTGAATTTTTCTATGGCGCCGTAAATGCTGTTATAGCTTTGCTTCGGCTTTACCGCGGCGGCCTGAGGATTCGCTGCGGGCGTCCTGCCGTTTCGGGTTACGAACACTATACCGGAGCATATCATGGCAAGGCAGAGCACCCCGGCGGCGGCACCGCGGAAAATGACCGCTCCGCGGCTTTTGCGAGCTTTGGAGCCCGCCCGCATACGCCGCAGTATTTTGTCTTTGATATAGCCGTCCGGCTTTATTTTTTCTATTTGATTTTTATATTCTTCGCTGAACATATGAAACCTCCGTTCTGAGTTACGGCCTGTCCTCTCCCAGCGCTTTTCTGAGCAGCGCCCTGCCGCGGGAGAGTCTGGTTTTGACCGTAGAGGGATTGGAGCCGGTGATTTCGGCAAGCTCTTCGACCGAAAAGCCGCCGTAGTAATGAAGATGTATGACCGTGCGGTATTTAAGGGGGAGCGCCAGCACTTCGCTGAGCAGATTTGTCCCGTCGGGGGTGTCGGGAGAAATCAGGCCTTCATCGAGCGGATCGATTTTTTTGTGCCAGAATGAGGCTGTCAGGCTGTTTGAGCAGTTTAAGGCGATGCGTATAAGGGTGGCCTTTACGTGCTCTTCGCTTTGCATATTGCCTGATATCCGCATATAGCGCAGAAATACCTCCTGCAAAACGTCGTCGCTGTCCGCGCGGCTTTTGGTGCGCACAAAGATAAGCCGGTATATCATATCGGCGTACTTTTCAAATGCCGCCTCGGGCAGAGCGAAGTTAGAGGTAACATTCGTATCCGTCTTCATTTTGCATCCCCCTCACCTATAATACCTTTGAAACGCCGGAAAGGTTTCATTTAATCTGAAATTATTACGGAGTATAATGGGAAACCGAATGTGAGGCGGCCGAATCACTGCTTTTGTCAGGGGTGTCGGCATTGTCTTCGGGCTTTCGCACTTCATATTTTATGCGGCGGCAGTTTTCGGTCACATACTTATAAAACTCCTCCGCCTTTTCCTTTCCGATATAAAATGCTTTTCCGGTGGCTAAAATGTTGGTGGTGACGTAACCCTCGTCGGTTACAGCAAGACTGATGTTTTCATAGCCTAAAAGCTTTAGGTCGATACTGATGCCGATCAGTTCATTCCCGAAAAACCTTGAATCAAAGTCCTTTTCGGCAGGTACGGCACGGTCGGAAAGCAGGATTTCAAAAACCGCATCTTTTGAAAGTCCGGTATATTCGGCGGTTATATATTCACCGCTTTGATTGAAACGGTCCTCGTATACGTTTCCGACCGAAAGGGTGTTTTCAAGGTTGAGGTCGTCGATAAACTGCCCCAGTGTCCCGGGCTGATAAAGGTGACAGGTGTAAACATAATATTCCTCCGAGCCGTCGATTTTTACGGCGGCGGCGCAGTCGGGAGAAATGCCCTTTATTTCAAAGGCTTTTCCTTTTGCGGTGTGACGCTGATTATTGATTTCGTCATATCCGGTAAGGGTTATGTCGGAAATTCCGGCTCCTATTTTCCCGCTTTCGAGCGTTTCGCCCTCGGCTGAAAAAATCACCTCGCCTATTTCGGCTTCGGGGTATTTTCCGGTCAGGCTGAGTTCATCCCACGGAATGACCGATGCAATATAATCCTCTTCGCTTGTGGCAGACGATGAAGAGAAGCCGTCGGTCGTATTATCGGAGCCGACTGCAGTGTAGTCACCGTCGATTTCTTCCGCCGCTGAATCGTAAGATGCATCGCCGCCGGAAGAGCCGCTGTCTGTGTCGCTGTTTTTAATAAAGCCCCGGTTCGCAAGCGCGAAAATGCCGGCCGCGGCGATAAGGCAGATACAGGCTGCGACCGCTGATTTTGCAATTATATTTTTCCGGCGCTTAATAGGGCGCATTTTTTCTTCGGATTTTATTTCCTCTTTGCTGAGCTTTTCAGGTGAGTTTTCGGCCGGTGCGGCCTCTGCGATGAAATTTTCATCTATATTTTTAAATGCGTCAAATAAATCTTTGTTTGTCATGTGTTGAAGCCCTCCTGTTCCAAAAAGCTTTTAAGTTTTTGCCTTGTTCTTAAAAGGAGCATTTTAATGCGGCTTTCGCCTGAATTTTCTCCCGCGGCGATTTCCGCAACGGAGCACATATACCAGTAACGCTGCAAAAATACGCGCCGGGTTTCCGGCTCCAGCCCCGACAGAAAGCGGTTCAGCGCCTCGCAGAGCGCGGCGCGGTCGGATTCATCCTCTACGCCGCCGCTTTCGGGCACACATTCCGCAAGCTCGCCGAGAAGCTGAGGCAGTATACCGCCGCCCCGCTTTTGCGCGGAAAGCTTTTGCAGTCTGGCAAGCGCCGTGTTGCGGCAGATTTTTACAAGATAGGCGCCCAGCTTTTCGGGGCGGTTGGGCGGAATGGAATTCCACGCTTTTAAAAGCGTATCGTTGACCGTTTCCTCGGCGTCACCGCGGTCGGAAAGTATCCGTACCGCGGTTTTAAGGCAGAGCCCGCCGTATTTTTCGTCTGCCGCTCTGAGCGCCTCGTCGCTGCGCGCAAAGAATAATTCTATTATTCTGCTGTCCTCCATTGCAGTTTCCCCCTTATATCTGAAAGGCCCTTCACTTAAAAAGACAGGAAAATTTTTCAGACGTCACAAATTATTTTTTAAAAGTTTAAGCGCCGGAAGGAAATCTTCCTCATTTATTCCGGCAAAGCTGAGGCGCAGCTCGTCTTCTGAGAACCCCGCCGGCCTTATTCCGCAGGCTTCGGCGGATTTTCCGAAGTCCGGATTGCCCGGCAGACAAATTCCGGCGGTCAGTGAGGATTCATACAGAGTAACCTCGGCTTCCGGAAATACCTCGCCGACGGCTTTTAAAAAGCTCCGGCTTTTTGCATAGTAAAGCTTGCGCAGCTTTCGCAGGTGTTTTTCAAGCGCCCCGCTTTCAATATATGCCCTGAGCGCCGACTGCTCGGTTTTTCCGCAGGTCTGGTTGTAATAATTCTTTTTGCGAGTGAATTTTTCAAGCAGGCTGTCCGGCAGAACCATATAGGCTATACGCACGCTCGGCAGCAGCAGCTTTGAAAAGCTTCCGATATAAACCGTGCGGTCAGGGCTTTTTCCCTGAAAGGCGGGAACGCTTCTTGCGGTATAACGCAGCTCCCCGTTATAATCGTCCTCGATGATAAGTCCGCCGTTTTCCGCCCATTCGGCAAATACGGCTCGGCGGCGTGCCAGCCCGGCAACGCTGATTTTGGAAAGCGCCGAGGGCATGAGCATAAGAATGTCCGCTCCGCTTTTTTTCAGAGCCGAGGGCAGGGCACCGCTTTTGTCGCAGTCGAGCGGAACCGTTCTGATTCCGTAATCTTCAAAAATCTGCTCTGCCACGGGAAAACCGCCGAACTCAAACCCTACGGTCATATCACGGCCGATAAGTCCGCAAAGTATGTTTAAAAGCGGTCCTACGCCCGCGCCCGTTACAATATTTTCCGGTCGGCAGACAACGCCGCGCGCTTTATAGGAATAAGCGGCAAGCGCGCGTCTGAGCGGCTCCTCGCCCTGAGGGTCGCCGTAGGAGGTCAGCTCCCCGGTATCTCTCAATACCCCGCGCACCATCCGTTTCCATAGATCGATATCCGCGGCGGCAGGGTCTATATTGCGTGCGGAAAAATCGTAAAGAATTTTTTTGTCTTTGCCCTTCGGTTTGGACGCGGGGGAGGGAGCGGACGGTACGGCGCAGATGAAATATCCTCGCTGGGGAGAGCTTTCGGCCAGCCCCTCGATGCATAGCTTCAGGTAGGCGGATTCCGCGGTGGTGCGGCTTACCCCTAACTGTGCCGCCGCTTCGCGTATGGAGGGGAGCCGTTCGCCGGGCTTTATGATTCCTTTGACCGCCGCCGCTTTAATTTCGGAGTAAAGCTGTAAATACATAGCGTTGCCGGAGTTCTTTTCAAGATGTACAAAGTCAAGCAGCATATCAAACTGTCCTTTAAAAAATAATTAAAATTGTGTATTTATTAATGTACACTTTATTGCTATAATAACACTGCCGGCATAAATATGCAACAAAAAATGAAAGCTGTGAAAAATATGGATAAAACTTTGCGAGACAGGATAATCGATATTACTATGACAGCGCTTTTCGGCGCGCTGTGCTATATCGCGCTTATGCTGTTTTTTATTCCGTTTGCAAATATGTATATACACTTCGGCAACCTTATAGTTGTGCTGGCCGCACTGCTGATAGGCGGCTGGCAGGGCGAGCTTGCGGGCTCTGTCGGTATGGGGCTTTTCGACCTGTTGAACGGCCATGCGGATTCCTCGCCGAAAACCTTTATATTAAAGCTGCTTATCGGGCTTGCGACCGGGCTTACCTATACTTTCCTCAAACGACGCAAAAAATTCCCCTCGGCGGCACTTTATACCGCGGGCGCGGTTTCACTGCTTATAAGCGCGGGACTGCTGATACATATGATAGCGGAATATCACGATTATGCGGGCAAAAGCGCGGTGCTGTTCCCGATCTTCGCGGCGATAGGCGTCATCTGCCTGATTTTCGGTTCACTGAAAAATAAGCTGTCGGACGAAACGGCCTCGGCTGTGGTGGGAGCGTCGGTCGGTATGCTGGTCAATATTGCGGGCGAGACCGTATGGCGTGCGGTTGAATTTTTCCTTGCCGGCTCGGATTTCCGCGCGGCGGTGAGCGGAGCGGTGCTGGCGCAGGGCTCGACCCTGATTAACGCGGGAATTGCGGTGGTCGGCGGCGTGGCGCTGTCTGCGGCGCTTAAAAAGCCTTTTGCAAAAATTACGGGCAGATAAAAAAGACATAGGGAAGCTTCCCTATGCCTTTTTTAATGGTATATTACATCAGTGTCG